>JAYNJY010000226.1:2023-4980 GCA_038110665.1 Rhodospirillaceae bacterium
ACCTTGGCCCGGCATTCCGCCTTCCAAGCCGGACGTCCCTTCTGCTTGGTCACCGGCACGTAACCGGTAACCACCAACACCTGGCAGCGCTCGGCCGTCTTGCCCATGCATTTCTTGTCCGGGCAACAGAGATGCTGTTTCGGCTGGATGTCACCCTCGAAACCCGGCGCGCTCAGGGATTGTGCGTGTATCTTGACGTTGGTTTCGTTCGCCACGCAGAACGCGTTGGCCGGCGTCGGCGCCGCCAAGACGCCCGCGGCGACAACCGCCAAGGCACCAAAAACAAACGTCCGTCGGATGATCTTCACCACTTCCCTCCTTGAAGGATTTGTTTGTCCCTGGCGAATGTGTAACCGGCATGGCCTGCGCGGTTCATGGCGTCCGCCATCTTACGCGCGCGGGCGCAGAAAAAAATCTGAACTTTTCCCGCCCCCAACCCACCAAGAGTGAGGCCGGCGGTCGCGCGCCGGGCCGCCGACGCCGCCAAGGGCGAGGAGGCCTTCGCCAAGTGCAAGGCCTGCCACACCATCGACAAGGGCGGCAAGCACCGCGTCGGCCCGAACCTTCACGGCGTCGTCGGCCGCAAGGCCGGCAGCGCCGAGGGCTACAAGTACTCCAAGGGCATGCACGATGCCGGCCTGACCTGGGACGAAGCGACGCTCGACAAGTACCTGACGAAGCCGAAGGACGTGGTGCCGAAGACCAAGATGGCCTTCGCCGGCATCAAGAAGGCGGACGAGCGCGCCGACCTGATCGCCTTCCTCAAGGCCAACGGCAACTACCGCCGATCGCCGTAACGAATTCCGAACCGCCCGGCCGCGAGGTCGGGCGGTTTTCGTTGACCGCGCTAAATCAGACTTCGGTGATGGTCAACGCTTCGATGACGAAGCCGTCACTCTCCGGATAACGCTCATCGACCATGCGCCGGGCCTCTTCCTCGTCGGTGGCCACGACGTCATGCAACTGGCTGTCGGCCCAGTGATCGTCGAAAAGCTTGTGACTCTGGTTTTCCTTCACCAAGGAACGGACTTCCTTGTTGTAGATGGAGATTTCGTAGACGTTTTCGCCGTCCGACGGCTTGTGCAGCATGGCCCTGACCCTCATCCCTTTGTCGGTCGATCCCAGTTAGCCCCTCGGTGCCGTACCCATTTTTCTTCTCAGGCAATTGCCGTTGCCGTCCAGTGGGTTACGATCCGTTTTACGACAGAATTATTAACAAAGGTTTTCGCCGGTCAAAGACGTTTTCCCGTAATGACGGTATTCCCGGCAAGATTAACGTTGATTCACTTCGCCAAGCCCTGAAAATATCCTGATCCGCCCGCGAATACTGCCGGGCGGTCGCGTTTTTTCCTTGCCGGAAGGCGGTTTTCTACATGTCGAAGCGAATCGACTATTACGTCTGCCTCATCTCGCCCTGGACCTATCTCGGCGACGCCCGCTTTCGCGCCATTGCCGTCAAGCACGGTGCCGAAGTCAATCCGAAGCCGATGAATCTCGGCCGCGTGTTTCCGGAAACCGGCGGCCTGCCGCTGGCCAAGCGCGCGCCCGCGCGCCAGGCTTACCGCATGCGGGAACTGAAACGCTGGCGCGATTTCATCGGCCTGCCGCTGACGCTGGAGCCGGCCCATTTCCCGGCCAGCGAATGGCCCGCCGCCGGCATGGTCATCGCCGCCAAGCGTCAGGGGCTTGACGTCGGCCCGTTGATCAACGGCTATCTATCCGGGGTGTGGGCGGAGGAACGCAACATCGCCGACCCCGCCACCGCCGTCGCCATCGCCGACGAGCGCGGCTTCGACGGTAAGGCGCTGTTGGCGGAGGCCGAGAGCGACGCCGACGTGAAAGCGACCTGGGACACCTATTCCGAAGAGGCGCTCGCCGCAGGCGTGTTCGGCGCCCCCGCCTACGTCATCGGCGAGGACGTGTTCTGGGGCCAGGACCGGCTCGACTTCGTGGACCGCCTGCTCGCCGCCGGTTGACGTCCATGGCCGCCTGCTTCGAGCCGCAATCCGCCGGTGGTTGGGTGTTCGGTTACGGCTCGCTGATGTGGAATCCGGGCTTCGTCTTCCAAGAACGGCACAAGGCGACGCTCGACGGCTACCACCGCGCATTCTGCGTCTATTCGCACCACTACCGGGGCAACGCCGAACGCCCCGGACTGGTGCTCGGCCTCGCCGAGGGCGGCAGTTGCCGCGGCGTCGCCTTTCGCGTCGCCGCCGACGATTGGGCCGAGGTCGTCGCCTATCTGGACGAGCGTGAACTGATCGGCTACGCCTACCGGCCGGCGCGGCTCAATGTTCGCCTCGACGACGGCACCGAGGTCGAAGTCCATGCCTATGTCGCCGACCGCGGCCATCCCCACTTCGCCGGGCGCCTCGACGACGACACCGCCGCCGCGCTGATCGGTCAGGCGGTGGGCGTCTCGGGCAGCAACCGGGATTACGCCGCCAAGCTGGTACGCGAACTGGAGTCGCACGGTTTCCATGACGACCACCTCGCGCTGCTGCTCGCACGCATCGGCGCGTAAGCCAGGGAATCCGGGGCCGACGGGTGTTTTCGATCCTTTCCCGCCTGCGGACTGTGGTAGAGTGTTGCTCGCGTTAACGGCCGTTTAACCGGCCGGCGGCGATACTTTGAACGAGACTTGGAAGGTTTTGCATCGATGGCCGAACCCAAGACGATCGGGCATTCGCTCGGTCTGGACACGGAACTGGAAGCCGTACTCGACGTCGAGATCGAGATCACCGCGGTGCTCGGCACGGCGACCATGCCGATCAGCCAAATCCTGAAGCTCGGCCGCGGCGCCGTGGTGGAACTCAATCGCGGCGTCGGCGAGGACATCGAAATTCATGCCAACAACCGACCGGTCGCCACCGGCGAAGTGGTGGTCATCGAGGACAGCCTCGGCGTCAACATCAACGAGGTCATCAAGATGGCGGAGACCGTCTTCCGTTGACCGG
>JAYNJY010000227.1:0-4961 GCA_038110665.1 Rhodospirillaceae bacterium
CAATCTGGTCGACGACCGCGCCCGAGATGGAGGCCTATCCGGCGCGGGCCTTCATTCGGTTCTTCGAGAGCCATGGGCTGTTACTGCTCAAGGATCGCCCTCAGTGGCGGACGGTGCATGGCGGCAGCCGCCAGTATGTGATGCGGCTGATCAAATCCTTTCGAGAAAACATTCGGTTGGGTGGGGTAAGGCGGATCGTGCGCAGCCCAAACAAAGTCGTCGTCGAAGATGCCGCGGGCCGGCGAGAAACCTACGATCATGTAGTCATGGCAACACACGCGGACGAAGCCTATCGCCTTCTTGCCGACCCGGATCAACGTGAGAACGAGTTGCTTGCCGGCTGGCGCTATACGGATAACCGGGCGGTGCTTCACAGCGATCCGGCATTGATGCCGAAACGCGAACGTGTGTGGTCGAGTTGGAATTTCATCGATCGCGCCGACGGTGCCGGCGGCAATCGGCTCTGTGTTACTTACTGGATGAATAAACTGCAGTCGATCAATCCTGCGACGCCGCTTTTCGTCACCCTGAACCCGATACGGGAACCCGCGGCCGACAAGTTCATCCGCGAGATCGACTACACCCATCCGTATTTCGACCAATCGGCGCTGGCGTCCCAGAAGCAGCTCTGGTCCCTGCAGGGGCGCCGGCGGACTTGGTTCTGCGGCAGTTATTTTGGCTGCGGGTTTCATGAAGACGCGCTGCAATCGGGCCTCGCCGTTGCCGAACAGCTCGGCGGTGTCCGGCGGCCCTGGCGGGTTTCCGACGAAAACGGCAGGATCCAAGTCTCCGAGCTGGTAGAGCCGATAGCGGCATGACGCTCAGCACCGCCATCTACGAAGGGAAGGTCATGCATAAGCGGTTGCGACCGAGGCGTCACCGCCTGAGTTACTCGGTTTTCTCGCTGCTGATCGACCTGGATGAGCTGCCGGTGATCGACCGTTCCAACCGGTGGTTCGGATACAACCGTCCGGCGTTGCTCAGCTTTCATGACCGTGACCATGGCCCCACGACAGGTGCGCCGCTTCGCCCCTGGGCCGAGGCGCATTTGCGAGACGCCGGGGTCTCAATCGACGGCGGTCCCATCCGCCTGCTGTGTTATCCGCGCATCTTCGGCTATGTCTTCAACCCCTTGAGCATCTACTTCTGCTATAGGCGCGACGGCGAATTGGTGGCGATCCTCTACGAGGTCTGCAACACCTTCAACGAACGTCACACCTACGTCATTCCCGTCCAGCCGGCCAGGCGGTCCGTCGTCAGCCACAGCTGTTCGAAACAGCTCTACGTTTCGCCCTTTATCGCCATGGATTGCGATTACCATTTCCGGATCGTTCCGCCGGGAGAAACCGTCAACATTGCGATTAGGGAGGAGGACGGCGACGGTCTTTTGCTCGCGGCGTCGTTTCGCGGCGAACGCAAGCCGTTCAACGCCGCAGCGGCACTTAGAATCCTGGCGCGGTTCCCGCTGCTTACCCTGAAGATCATCGCCGGTATTCATTGGGAAGCCGCTCGATTGTGGTTGAAGGGCCTCCGCGTATTTCCCCATCAACCGGCAGCTCTTCCCGTAAACAGCAGTATCGAAATCGCACGATCAGTAAGGCAGTAGACGACCATGGAAAACTCGGCATCAACACTCGTCGCCACGAACACCGCCAGACACATCTCCGCCCCGAAAGGGGTATGGGAGCGGCTCGTTTGCCGCTGGCTCACCGGCGTCGAGAAGGGACGGCTCACCGTGCGCTTTCCGAGCGGGACGCAACAGACATTTCAGGGAAAGGCCGATGGTCCAGCAGCCTTGCTAAACATTCATGATGAACGCTTGTTCACCCGGCTCGCTGGTGCCGGTGATACGGGGCTTGCTGAAGGTTATATGGCGGGAGAGTGGGACACGCCCAATCTCGCTGCGGTCCTGGCGTTCGGGATGGCAAATGAAGCTGCGCTCGGCGGCGCGTTGGAAAAATCCTGGCTAACGCGCGCACTCGACCGCTTACGTCACGCCGCCCGTTCGAATACTCGGCGCGGTAGCCGGCGCAACATCGCCCAGCACTATGATCTCGGCAACGACTTCTACCAGCCCTGGCTCGACCCGAGCATGACTTATTCCTCGGCCCTGTTCGCCGATCTCGAGGAGCCGATAGAAACCGCGCAACGGCGGAAATACCTGCGCCTGGCCGAGATGGTCGATCTCAAACCCGGCGACCGTGTGCTCGAGATCGGCTGCGGATGGGGCGGGTTCGCCGAGATCGCTGCGCGAGAGTTCGGCTGCGACGTCGTCGGGCTGACCCTGTCGCATGAGCAGGCCGCCTACGCGCGCCAGCGAATGGCTCGGCATGGCCTCTCGAATGAGGTCGATATCCGCTTGCAAGACTATCGCGACGTCGCCGAGACCTTTGACAAAGTGGTCTCCATCGAGATGTTCGAGGCCGTCGGCGAGAGGTACTGGCCGACGTTTTTCGCCGCCATCGATAGATGTCTGGCACCGGGCGGCCGCGCCGCACTGCAGATCATAACCATCGATGATGCGCGCTTCGAGGCATACCGCCGCGATCCGGATTTCATCCAACGCTACATTTTTCCGGGCGGCATGCTGCCGAGTCCACGCGCCTTCGAGGCCGCCGTCGTCGATGGCGGATTCGCATTGCGTGAGGCGCTGTTCTTCGGGAAATCCTACGCCGAAACTTTGCGTCGCTGGGACGTGGCATTCGGCGCCGCGTGGCCGGCATTGTCGAAGCTTGGCTTCGACGAACGCTTTCGCCGCATGTGGCACTACTATCTCCGGTACTGCGAAGCCGGTTTCGACCACGGCGCAATCGACGTCGGACATTTCCTAATCGAGCGGCCATGATCTCATCGCCCGGCATTCCTCGCCAGGTCGTCGTCGCCTATGCCTTGCCGGCGCTCGTGATCGCGTTGCCGACCATCCCGGTCTACATCCACCTGCCGACGCTGTACGGTGTCGAACTCGGGCTCGGATTGGCGGCGACGGGAGTCGTTCTGCTCTTCGCGCGTCTGTTCGATGCGGTTACTGATCCGCTGATCGGCGTCGTTTCCGACCGATTCGGCTTTCGCGGCGCGCACCGAAAGCCATGGATCGCCATCGGGGGCGTAATCGCCGGGATTGGGTTGGTCAAAATCCTTACGCCGCCGGCGAACGTCGATCCGAGCTTTCTGCTTTTGTGGTCCCTTGTACTCTATGGCGGGTGGACAATGGTGGCGGTGCCGTACCTCGCTTGGGGGGCGGAACTCGCCGACGACTATGATCAGCGGACGCGGATAACGGCATGGCGCGAAGCCATGACGCTCGGCGGCATTCTTGGCGCGGGCGTGCTCGGAGCCGTCACCGCGGAAATGGGTTGGACGCAACAGCAATCGACGAGCGCCATCGCTTGGTCGGCGGTCGGCCTAGGGATGGTTACGTTCGCTGCCCTAATGTGGTTGGTGCCCGACCGGGCCTTCCGGCCGGCACAACATCTGTCCGTTGCCGGCCTGATCGGCGTGCTCGCCAACAAGCCGTTCATGCGGCTCATCGTGGCCTGGTTTCTGAACGGCCTTGCCAACGGCGTGCCGGCGGCGTTGTTCTTCCTGTACCTGGAGTTCACGCTCGGCGCCAATGCCGACACGCGCGCTATATTCGTCCTGATCTACTTTGCCGCGGGTATCGTCTCTATTCCTCTGTGGACCCGTTTGAGCCGGCAGTTCGACAAGACCACGACTTGGTGTGGCGCCATGTTCGCCGCGGTCGTGGCTTTCATTTTCGTACCGCTGTTGCCCAACGGCGCCTTCGTCGCCTTTGCAATCATCTGCATCGTCACGGGCATGTCGCTGGGGGCTGACCTCGCCCTGCCGCCGGCGATCCAGGCGGATGTCATCGACTACGACGAATGGCGCTTTCGCCGACGCCGTGCCGGACTGCAATTCGCACTTTGGGGGATGAGCACTAAATTGGCGCTCGCCGCCGGTGTTGGGCTCTCGCTGCCAGCTTTGGAAGTTCTCGGCTTCAATGTGCAAGCCCCGGACGATGCCGGAAAATTCACGCTCGCGGTGATCTACTCGTGGGTTCCGGCCGTAATAAAAGTAACGGCCATTGCGACGATCTGGGCGTTTCCGCTGACCCGTCGAAGGCACATGGCCATCCGTCGCCGCCTGGCGCGGCCTTGGCAATCGAGAAAACAGACGGAGCTCTCCGCCACATGACGATACGCCAGGTCCTTATCGTTTTGATGTTGATATCCCTAAGCGGGTGCATGCCGATGAAAGCGATCGATTTTAAGGATCAAGAACCGCGTTTCGTGCTCGAGACTTTTTTCGAGGGCGAAACCCGAGCCTGGGGGATTTTCGAGGACCGCTTCGGAAACCTTCGCCGCCAGTTCACCGTGGACATCACCGGCACCTGGGACGGCAAGCGCCTACGGCTCGACGAGCAGTTCCTCTACAGCGACGGTGAACGGGAGACGCGCGTTTGGGAGATTGAGAAGATCGGCGAGCATGAATACCGGGGCCGTGCCGACGACGTCGTCGGCTGGGCAGTGGGGGAAACCTACGGAAATGCACTCAATTGGCGTTACGACATGGACCTAAAGGTGGGCGACGGCACGTTGCGCGTGCATTTCAATGACTGGATGTTCCTGCAGCCCTCTCGCGTTCTGCTGAACCGCGCGCGTATCACGAAACTGGGGATCGAAATCGGTACCGTCACCCTTGCCTTCATGAAGGAGCCGACCCGTTCTGTTGTCCATGGCCCGTCATCGTTCAACGAATGGCCAACCGCGTTCGAAGCCTTGCAAGCAGCCAACCAATGACGGGCAATCGTTCGTAAAAATTGGCGGCTGAATCCCAATGATCTACGTGTTCGACGACCTTGCCTGCTGCGTCGAAGCAGACGATACTGGTGCCTTCGAACGACCATGGCTTGCCGCGAAGCGTGGATGAGAATCGCCACACCATCAGGCAAACCTCGCCGT
>JAYNJY010000228.1:0-4946 GCA_038110665.1 Rhodospirillaceae bacterium
CGACAGCGCCAGCAGGTGCGGCAGGAAGTAGCTGACCTGGTTCATCAGGTCGATGCGGAGATCGTCGTCGCCGACGGCGACGTGCACGTGCATGCCCGAGATCAAGAGCCGGCGCACGACGGCCTGCAGGTCCTCGGCGATGACATTGTAGCGCTCAGCGTCGGTGTGGCCCTGCTCCGACCAGTGCGAGAACGGATGCGTCGAGGCGGCGATCGGCGCGAGATCGTAGCCGGCGGCGATGTCGATGACGATGGCGCGCAGCTCGGTGAGGTGCGCGCGCGCCTCGGCGACGTTGTTGCACGGCGGCGTGTTGATCTCGACCTGCGAACGCATGAATTCGTGCGCCACCAGGTTGCCGAGCCGGGCGGCGAGCGCGTCGAACATCTCGGCAGGCGGCTCGGCGAGCGCGCGCGTCCGCTTGTCGACGATCAGGTATTCTTCCTCGATGCCGACGGTGAAGGCGGGCGGCGTGACCAGGGTCGCTTGACACGCCAACGCCGCCGCGCCCGGCTCACAACCGCTCGACCCGATGCAGCCCGGGCGTTTCCAGGATGCGTGCGAGCGCGCGGTGCAGGAAGCCGGCCCAGCGTTCGACGCCGGCCTCGTCCCTGACCTGGTCCTGGTTGATCTCGACGACGCAGCTCGCCAGTCCGGCGGCGCCGGCGTGCATGTCGATGGTGTAGGCGAGGTCGTGGCCGGAATAGGGCTCGTTGTCGCCGACCTTGAGGCCCTCGGCCTCGAGCAGTTCCATCAGCGGCACGGCGATGCGCGGATCGTGATTCCACAGAACGCCGACGTCCCAGGGCCGGGGCTTGCCGCCGTATCCGGGCGAGAACGAATGTACGGAAAAGAGGGCCGGGACGGTGCCCGTTTCCCAGATCCTGGCCAGCGCCCGGTTGACGGCGTCGTGGTAGGGCTCGAACAGTTCGCGGATGCGCCGGTGCTTGGCCGCCTCGTCCAGGCCCTGGTTGGCCGGCACGGCGACGTCGTCGCTGACCTCGACGATGGAACCGGGATGGCCGGGCGGCCGGTTGAGGTCGATCACCAGGCGCGAGAACCCGGCCAACACCAGCGGCGCGTCGAGGCTTTCGGAAAGCCGCCGCGCCACGCCCTCGGCGCCGATGTCGTAGGCGATGTGGCACTCGAAGGCTTGCCGATCGAGCCCGAGATTGCCGAGCCGGTGCGGCACCGTTCGGCTGGCGTGGTCGCAGACCAGAAGCAGCGGCGTCTCGGCGGTACGGTTGACGACCTCGAACGGCGCCGGGTCGCCGTCTGTCAGCAGGCTCAAGTTGCCGTCTTGTCCGGATGCGACATTCATGGGATGACTATAGCCCATCGCATCGCCGAATCGAGGGGAACTCGCATGCCCGCCTGGGCCGTATGAACGCGCACCGCGCTACCTTCCTGGAGGGCATGAGCCGCGCCGCCGCCAGCGTTTCGGTGGTGACCACGAACGGGCCCGCCGGGCGCGAGGGCATTACGGTGAGTTCGATGACGTCGGTCTCGGCCGACCCGCCAAGCATGCTGGTCTGCCTGCATGCCGACGCGCCACCGACCCAGGCGGTGCTGGCCAACGGCGTCTTCTGCGTCAATCTGCTGCGCGACGACCAGGCGGCGATCTCCAATGTCTTCGCCGGCATCGAGGCGGCGCCGGCAAGTGGGCGCTTCGGCGTCGGCGACTGGGTGACGGCGGACGGTATGGCGCCGCGCCTCGCCAACGCCTTGGCCTCGTTCCAGTGCCGCACGATCGCGAGCCACCGGTCGGGCTCGCACTTCGTCGTCATCGGCGAGGTCACCGAGACGCTCGTCGACCAGGGCAAGCCGTTGATCTACGGCAGCCGTTCCTACGGCATTCCGCGCTACCACGGGGAGTAGGGGGGCCACCAAACCGACATGCCCGGGCTTGACCCGGGCATCCACGTGGACCCCCGGGACAAGCCCGGGGGTGACGAACGATTACGGCGCCCCTATCGCGCGCTCTTCCGTCCGATGCGCGGTTCGGTCCCGGCGAGCAGCCGGCGGATGTTGGCGCGATGCAGCGCGATCACGAAGATGCCGCCGGCGATCACCAGAAGCCGATAGGCGAGCGGTTTCTCCAGAATCGAAACCAGGGCGATGGCGGCGACGGCCGCCAGCATCGAGCCCAAGGAGACGATCCGGAACAGCGCCACCACCAGCGCGAAGGCCACACCGGTCCCGAGCCCGACCGGCCACGACATCGCCAGCAATATGCCGAGCCCGGTCGCCGCCGACTTGCCGCCGGTGAAGTTGAGCCAGACCGAACGGCTGTGGCCGAACAGCGCCGCCAGCCCGGTGAGGCAGGCCGCCCATGGTGTTGCGCCCTGCGGACCGAAACCGGCCGGCGCTGCGGCCGCCGGCAGCGCGTGGAGCCAGGGGTAGAACCAGCCGGCGAACAGCACCGCGGCCGCACCCTTGGCGATATCGACGGCAAGCACCGCGACCGCCGGCCAGGCGCCGAGCGTGCGCAGCACGTTGGTCGCACCCGTCGACTTCGAGCCGTACTCGCGGATGTCGATGCCCTTGAGCAGCCGGCCGGCGAGATAGCCCGTCGGCGTCGCGCCGAGCAGATAGGCGACGAGCAGTCCGGCGGCGCAGGCGATCCAAAAAACCATCGCCGTCACGCCTCCGCGACCAGGCGTTCGTAGAGGTGCCAGGAGGCGTGCCCGAGCAGTGGAAAGACGAAGATCACGCCGACGAAGGCCGGCGCCACCGCGACCAGGGTGAGCGCTCCGACCGCCGCGCCCCAGCCGAGCATCACCACGGGGCTTTAGCGGACGGCCTTTATGCTGGTCAGCATGGCGGTGACGAAATCGACGTCCTTGTCCAGGAGCAGCGGCATGGCGATCCCGGTGATCGAGAAGAGCCCGGTCGCCAGCACCGCGCCGGCGCCGCTGCCGATGGCCAGGCACATGGCGCCCTCGAACGTCGAGAACACCACGGCGACGACGCTCTCGAACGACTGCGTCGGCTGGTTCTGCAGGAAGATGGCGAGCCAGAGCCGGACCTGGTAGGCCCACATCCAGAAGAAGAACAGCACGACAAGCGCCATCCAGCAGAATTCGCGGCGCTGCTGGTTGAAGACGACGAGCAGGATGTCACGTGCATTGGACGGCTCGGCGCGCTGGAGCCGGCGCGACATCTCATAGAGCCCGGCGGCGAGAAACGGCGCGACCAGCGGGAAGCCGACGCCGACCGCGATCAGGGTCCAGACCTGCCCGGCGCCCATCAGGCCGGCGATCAGCAAGTCGCCGAACAGCGCGCAGACCAGGCCGAAGAACAGGCTCAGCGCCGGTCGCCCGGCGATATCTCGAAGCCCAAGGCGCAAGGCGGCCTTGAGGTCTTCGGCACGGGCGGCGCAGGCCTTGAGGCGGGTCATTGGGCGGACCCGGCTACTCCACGATCTCGGTCTTGAAGTCGGCCGGCGAGACGATCTCCAGCACCTCGAAGTCGTCGGAACACGCGATCTCGCGGTGGCGGATGCCCGGGCGCTGGTAGACCACGTCGCCCTTTTCGATGCGCCGGCGGCCCTGGCCGTCGTATTCGAACTCGGCCCAGCCGTTCAGCACCATGACGAACTGGAAATCGCAATGATGCACGTGCCACTGCTGCACCTCGTCCGGGCTCTTGCGGCCGTTGGCGCGGATCACGTGCGCGACGTAGTCGCCCTTGGTCGCCGCCTTAACGCCTAAGTCGCGGTAATCAAAAATTTCGCGCAGCCCCGGCGTCCATTCGGCCTGGCTCGCCAGGTTGTGCGTGAAGTCGTGCTTGGTCGCCATGGCTCCCTCCCCGATGTCGCGGCCGGCTTTGCTTTATATGTTCCCGCGTTTGGCGCAGGATGTCGATTGCCGAATTGCCGGTCACGAATACGATAAGAGGGAGGAAACCGCATGGATCTAGGTCTCAAGGGCTTGAAGGCCATTGTCACCGGCGGCTCGAAGGGCATCGGGCTCAAGGTCGTCGAACTGCTCGCCGCCGAGGGCTGCGACGTCGGCTTCTGCGCGCGCGGCAAGGCCGGCGTCGAGGCGGTCGCGAAGCGGCTCGAAGGCGCTCCCGGTCGGGTCGTCGGTGGCGTCGCCGACGTTACCGAGAGCCAGGGCTTCCGCGCCTGGGTGACGCAGACGGCCCAAGACCTGGGCGGCCTCGATATCCTGGTCGCCAGCGCCAGCGCGCTCGGCCCCGCCGCCAAGGAAGAGGACTGGCGCGAGGGCCTCGAGATCGACGTGCTCGGCACCGTCCGCGCCGTCGAGGCGGCGATGCCGTTCCTGGAGAAATCCGAGCGCCCGTCCATCGTCGGCCTCGCCAGCGCCGGCGCCATCAACACCGTCGGCAACACGCGCGCCTACGGCGCGCTCAAGGCGGCGATGATCAACTACCTCTCTCAACTCGCCACCAATCTCGGCCCCAAGGGCATCCGCGCCAACACGGTTTCGCCGGGCGCCATCTTCTTCGAGGGCGGCATCTGGGACAAACGCAAGAAGGAGCAGCCCGAGATGTACGAGAAAGCTATCGCCCGCTCGCCGTTCAAGCGATTCGGCCGGCCGGAAGAGGTCGCCAACGCGGTGGTGTTCCTGGCCAGTCCGGCGGCGAGCTACATCAGCGGCACCAACCTGATGGTCGATGGCGCGGCGACGACGCGAGTGCAGTTCTAGGAGCCTTGGCCGGCGCCGTCGAAGTCGTCTGCGGGGTCGGAACCTGGGGCTCGATTTCCGGCTTTTTCGTTTCACCGAGCGAGGTCGATTTCTGGCCGGTGCACAGGAAAATCGCACGGTTTGCGATCCCGACGCCGATCTGTTCGACCTTGTAGTAAAACTTGTGGAGCTCGTCGAAAAATTCCTGATTGCGCGCGTTCCCGTCGCCGGAGGTAGAGCAAAAGAGCATGCTCGCGCGCGGCATAATCCAGGGGAGCACATTGATCCCCTCGTGAC
>JAYNJY010000229.1:0-4901 GCA_038110665.1 Rhodospirillaceae bacterium
GCCGTCGCCGCCGAGCGTCACGTCGGAGACGGCGACGGTCTCGAGGCCGGGATGGGCGTCGATGTATTCGCGCCGGCGCTTGCCGACGACGCCGTAGCCGGCGATGCCCACTTTCAGTCGGTTGGCCATGTCAGCGATGTTCCGTCAGGTATTCCGCCGATAGCGCCCGGAAACCGTTGTCGTTGGCGTGGCGGCCACGCGCGGCCACGCCGTCCTTGTCGAGGAGGATCAGCGTCAGTTCGCTGCCGACGTTTTTCTTGTCCTTCGAGATCGCCGCCATGAACGGCTCGACCGGCACCGGCGTCTCGGCGAAGCCCTTGTAGTTGGCGGCGAGCGCGCCGTGCATGCGGCGGTAGTTGGCTTCCGTGCCGACGCCCAAACGCCATGACATCCAGTTCGCCATGTCCATGCCGATGGTGACCGCGATGCCGTGCGGGATGGCGAAGCGGGTCGCCGCCTCGATGGCATGGCCGAAGCTGTGACCGTAATTGAAGACGTTGCGCGGACCGCGGTCGAATTCGTCCTTCTCGATATAGGGTTGCTTGATTTCGAGCGAGCGGCGGACGTAGGCGATCATGGTGGCGCGGTCACGCAAGAGCGCTTCGTAGTCGGCGGCGATGGCGTCGAAGGATTTGGGCCCGTCGAGGGCGTGCACCTTGAGCATTTCGCCGACGCCGGAGCGCACGTCGGCCTCTGGCAGCGTGTCGAGAAAGGCGGTGGCGAGGTGGATTTCCTTGGGCGGCGTGAAGGTCCCGAGAATGTTCTTCGCCGCGCCGCTGTTGATCGAACTCTTCGAGCCGATGCACGAATCCGCCTGGGCCAGCAGTGTCGTCGGATAGAACCGCCAGTCGATGCCGCGCAGCAGCGTTGCCGCGAGAAAGCAGGTGATGTCCTGGGTGATGCCGCCGCCGATGGCGACCAATACTTCGCCACGACGCGCGCGGCGCTGGACCAGATGCTCGACGTAGGCCGGAAACTTGTCGAGCGACTTCGCGTCCTCGGTCGCCTCGATCAGCAGCACCGAGGGCGCGGCCAGCACGTTCGGCATCTCGGCGCGGTAAAGCTCGGCGACGCGGGCATCGATGATGAAATGCGCGCCCTCGGGCACGTCGGCGTCGAGTTTCGCCAGGGCGCCTTCGTCGAAGTGGACGACATAGGGACCCTGGTGCGACTGGATCGTCATCGTCTCAGACACGGGTGAAGCCTCCGTCGATGGCGATGTTCTGGCCGCTGATGAAGGTGTTGTCCGGGCCCGCCAGCCAGGCGACGAAGGTGGCGACCTCCTCGACCGTGCCAAGCCGGCCGATCGGCACCTTCGAGACCAGTTCGGCGATGCCGTCGTCGCCGAGCACGCGGCGGGTGAGCTCGGTGTCGATGAAGCCGGGCGCGACGCAGTTGGCGAGGATACCGTGCTTGGCGACCTCGGCCGAGAGTGCCGCGGTCATGCCGTCGATGGCGAACTTCGAACTCGAGTAGGACGCGCGGAACTCCTTCGAGATCTTGCCCCAGATCGAACTGATGTTGACGATGCGGCCCCAGCCCTTCGCCTTCATGCCGTCGATGACGGCGGCGATGAGGATGAAGGGCGCGGTGACGTTGACCTGCTGGATGCGCCGGAAGTCCTCGGGCGCGATCTCGGCGAAGGCGCCGATCTTGTTGATGCCGGCGTTGTTGATGAGGATGTCGGGCGCCAGTGCGCGCGCCTCCTTGGCGAAGGCTTCGGTCGCGGCGGTGTCGGCGAAGTCGATGGCCAGGTAATCGCAGCCCTCGGGCACGGTGCCGTCCGGCCGCGTGCCGGTGCCGGTAACGCTGGCGCCCTCGGCGGCGAGCGCGGCCGCGATGGCCCAGCCGATGCCCCGGGTGGCGCCGGTGACAAGCGCGCGTTTGCCGGTGAGTTTTCCGTTCATGCCGCGCTCTCCATGTAGAGACGGGTGATGGGATCGCCGCGGAGCAGCGCCTCGCCCTTGCCGATCTGGTCGGGCGTGTCGACGCCGAGCGTCGGGCGCGCCGCCGCCACCATCTGGATGGCGTAGCCGTGCTCCAACGTGCGCAGCATGTCGATGCCCTCGGTCATCTCCAGCGGCGTGCGTTCGAGCGCGAGGAAAGTCGCGAGGAAGCGCTTCGAGAAACCGATGACGCCGGTCTGCTGCAGCATGGTCGGCATGGCGACGCGGGTACGGGACGGGATCGGCGAGCGCGAGAAGAACAGCGCCTTGCCGTCGAGCGCGCAGGCGACCTTGACCACGTTGGGATCGTCGTGGCTGGCGGCATCCAGGATCGGCGAGGCCAGGTTGACTACCGGCGCGCGGCTGGCGGCGAAGGCGTCGACCACCGGGTCGATCATGTCGGGCGCGACCAGCAGCTCGTCGCCCTGCACCATTAGCACGAAATCGTCGTCGGCGAGTTCGCCGCCGACGATCTCGACCGCCTCGGCGGTGCGGTCGACGGCGCCGGGATGGTCGTCGCGCGTCATCACCACCTCGGCGCCATGGCGTTCGCAGGCATCGCGGATGACGCCGTCGCAGGTGGCGATGACGGTGCGGTCCAGGTTCGACGCCAGCCGGCAGCGTTCGTAGACGTGCAGCACCAGCTCCAGGCCGAGCAGTTTTTCCAGCGGCTTTCCGGGGAAGCGGCTCGAGCCCATGCGGGCCGGGATGACGCAGAGGTTCTTCATCCGATGTCCCCGACGCCGGCAAAGGCGTGGCGCATGGCGATGATGTCGGTGCCGTAGGCGACGAAGCAGTAGCCTTCTTCGATGCGCGCGCGCAGTTCGTCGAGATTTGTCGCGACCTGGTGGATACCTGGCGCCTTGCCCGCCGCGCGGCAGGCCTCCCGGGTCACCGTCAAGGCGTCCTTGAAGGCCGGCGTGGTGAAGTCGCCGGCGGCGCCGAGATCGGCGGAGAGATCGTAAGGCCCGATGAAGAGCCCATCGACGGCCTCCATGGCGGCGATGGCGCCGGCCGCGGTGACGCCCTTGCGGGTCTCGATCATGGCCAGGATGACCGGCTCGAAATCGTTGAAGTGGCTGTCGAAGGTGTCGCCCCAGAGATTGCCGCGGCCGAGCCCGGTTCCGCGCCTGCCCTTCGGCGGATAGCGGCAGTGGCTGACGAAATCGGCGAAGGTGGCCGCATCCTCGACACAGGGCACGATCAGACCAATGGCGCCGCCGTCGAGCAGCCGGCGTGCCAGGAACGGATCGGCGCTCGGCAATCGCACCAGCGGCGCCGCGCCGCGACGTTCGGCGGTGGCGAAGGCGGTGAGCGCGGCGACCTCGTCGATCGGGCCGTGCTCCATGTCGACCACCAGTGCACCGAAACCGCACGACGCCATCGCCTCGGCGACCAGCGGCGATGCGGTGGTGAGCCAGCCGGCGACGACCGGTTTGCCGCCGCGAAGTTCGGATTTCACGTCTGTCGTCACGGCTTCGCTCCTTGCCTGATCTCTTGGCGCCATTGATCCCAAACCGGCGCCGGGAACACAAGCCCACGCTCGATGGGCTGGGGCTTCGGTGGGTGCGCCAGCACGTCCGCCAGCGCCTCGGCGTCGGCGGTCGCGACCGCGATCGCCGGCGGTACCACGTCGATGACGAAACGGCTCGCCGGGATGAAACGCACCGCCGGGATGCCGGCGACCAGCGCTTCGAGGCCGACCGTCGTCGCCGCGAAGATCACCAGCGACAGCTGGGCGTGATCCTCGAGCGGCTTCTCGGTGCGCTCGACGCCGGGGATTTCATCGAAATGAAAGCGGTAGATCGGGTGTTCCTTGATCAAAAAGCGCCGCCCGCGCGAGGCCAGGGCCTTGACGGCGCCGACCATCTCGGCGGCGGCTTGGCGGTCGAACGGCAGGGCCACGAAAATCGGCGCATCCGCCTTCCAAACCGTGTGCGCCGTCTCCTTGGCGCGCAACGCGCCGCCGACGCTGGTACGCTCGGCCGGCAAGCCCCAGGACACCAACTGGTCGCGTGTCGCCGGGCCTGTCGTCAGCACGCGGTCGGGCAGGCTGGCGGCGCCGTCGTGGTTGGCCTCGGCGGCGTAATTGTACATGTGCGGGCCGACCACCGAATGCTGGTAGCCGAGCGTGCGAACGCCGGCGCGGCGCGCGAGGCGCACCATCCGGCGTTCCCAGGCATGGTTCTCCCACGGCCAGACGATCAGCGCCGGCGCCCTCAGGCGAAACCAGCGCGCCAGGCAAAGCCCGGTCCAGCGTGCCAGCGCGCCCTGCCCGGTGGCGCCTTCCAACATGGCGGCGCGGCGCACCAGCCAGCCGTCGCGGCCGGCTAGCGCCGCCGCACTCGGGCGCCAGCGCGCGCCGACCAGTTTGAGCGCCGCGTCCCATGGGCTGCCCCAGGCATGCAGGCCGGCATTGCGCGGATCGGTGGCGAAGCGCGCCGCCGTGGCCGGGCCGGCATCGGTGTTGAGCACGCGGAAGAGATCGGGTTCGTGTTCCATCAGCGGGCCGAAGTAAGCGTCATAGCCGGCGGGGCGGCTGGCCGGGTGGGCATAGACCAGGAGGCAGGCGCCGCCGTCGGGGAAGCGCCGGCGCTGGCGCCGCAGCACGATCGCCGCATGCATGGCAGTGGCGGCGAAGCGCGCGCGCGCGGCGATGCCGCGCAGCACCAGCGCCATCTCGCGCAGCCGGAGTGGCGGCGGCCGGCCGGCATCGATACCGGCCTTGGCGGCGAGATGGCGGAACATCCAAGGGTCGTCGCAGACAACCAGCACCGAGAGGCCTTGTTCGAGCCAGCCGTCGACCAGGCGCGACCAGGCGAGCAGGACGCCCAAGTCGGAAACGTTGGCCGCCGCCGCCGGCGCATGGGCGAGCGCGGCGCCGGGTTCGCGCCCGAGTTCGCGCGCCAGTGCCATCCATTGCGGGCCGATCTCGGCGAAGGCGCGCTCCAGGCT
>JAYNJY010000230.1:0-4889 GCA_038110665.1 Rhodospirillaceae bacterium
TCAAGGAGAAGGCCGGCAAGGACAAGGAGCGCGCCTCGGTCGGGCTCTACGCCTACCCGAACCTGATGGCCGCCGACATTCTGTTGTACAAGGGCACGCACGTGCCGGTCGGCGAGGACCAGAAGCAGCACCTGGAGCTCGCCCGCGACATCGCGGCGAAGTTCAACCACGACCACAAGATCGACCTGTTCCCGATCGTCGAGCCGTTGATCTTCGGCACCGCGACCCGGGTGATGAGCCTCAAGGACGGCACCTCGAAGATGTCGAAGTCGGACCCGTCCGATCTTTCGCGCATCAACATGATCGACGATTCCGACGCCATCGCGCGCAAGATCAAGAAGGCGAAGACCGACCCCGACGCGCTGCCGAGTGAGGCCAAGGGCCTGGAGGGCCGGCCCGAGGCCGCCAACCTGGTCGGCATCTACGCCGCCCTTTCTGGCCAGGGCGTCGCCGACGTGCTGAACGAGTTCGGTGGCCAGGGCTTCGGCGTGTTCAAGCCGGCGCTCGCTGACCTCGCGGTCGAGAAGCTCGCTCCGATCCAGGGCAAGATGCGGCGCCTGATGGCTGATCCGGATAGCGTCGAGGAGGTGCTGCGCCGGGGCGCCGAGCGGGCGCGGGCCTTGGCCGAACCGATCCTGGCAGAGGTCCAGGAGACCGTGGGCTTCCTTAAACCCCGGGGCTTAAACTGTTGACGCATTCGGGCCCAACGCCCATCTATTGATCGTATCCGCCGCGAGCGAGAGGGAACGAACGATGTTCATCCAGACGGAAAGCACGCCGAATCCGGCGACCCTGAAATTCCTGCCCGGCTGCGCCGTCATGACGCGCGGCACCGCCAACTTCGCCGACGCCAGCGAGGCCGGCACCTCGCCGCTGGCGCAGAAACTGTTCGCCACCGAGGGCGTGCTCGGCGTCTTCCTCGGCGCCGACTTCATCACCGTCTCGAAGGCGCCGAGCAAGGAATGGGATACCATGAAGCCCCTGATCCTGGGCGCCATCATGGAGCACTTCCAGTCCGGCAAGCCGGTGATCGTCGCCGAGGACGCCGGCGCCGCCGATGCCGGCGACGAGGGCGGCATCATCGGCCAGATCAAGGAACTGATCGACACCCGCGTGCGCCCGGCCGTCGCCCAGGACGGCGGCGACATCGTGTTCAAGGGATTCGAAGACGGCGTCGTCTACCTGCACATGCAGGGTGCGTGCTCGGGCTGCCCGAGTTCGACCATGACGCTGAAGCACGGCATCGAGAACATGCTCCGCTATTACGTGCCGGAAGTGCAGGAAGTCCGCGCCGTCGAATAGGTCTTGACGGCCCGGAAAACGGCCATATGCTGCGCTGCAATATAAGGCCTATCGGCCTGACCGGAAGTCCTATGCCAAATAATATCTGGATGGATTTCGACACCTCGTGGTACACGCAGTTTTCAGTTGGGCGGGTGTCCGGCCAACAAGCCGAGTGAACGAGCTTGAGAGGGTTTAACACAACTTCGAACTGACCGACGGCGGGCCGGATAAAGAAGCTGCCGCGGTTCGAATGAGCCGGCCAAAGGTTCCGTATCGTTCCAACGGTTAGAGATCGAGCGGACCGAATTTTCCCCAGGGATGAAATACGTCACGGAGACGGCGTCGCCGCGCTCCGGAACACGGACGTCAGCGTTTGTGGAACCCGAACTTTGCCGGAGCTGAAATCATGGTAGGACGTCTCGAAAAAACCATTCCGCTCTCAGCCGGTTGCCTCGTCGCCGGCATGATCGGACTGGCGGTGGTCGACCCGCCGAAACCGGATACGGCGCGCCCCGTCGCGGTGCTCGCGCCGACGCAAATGGAAGCCACCTTCGAGACCGCCGCCGGTGCCGACATAGCGGTGCCGCCGGGCCTGCTGCGCGTCAACGCGCCGGGCGCGGTGATCGAATCGGTGCTCGGCCCCGTCGACGTGTCGCGGCGCGGCTACGGCGGCCGGGTACGCAGCCTGCACACCACCGACGCGCTGCACGACACCTTCAAGCGCATGGACTACGAACTCGACGCCGTGACCGAGCAGGGCCGGCCGGTGCCGCGCGTGTTCCTGGCCAGCCTGCCGACCGACTTGGGCGACGTGCGCGAGCCGGAAAAACGCAAGGACGTGTTCTTCCGCACCGTGTTGCCGCTGGTGCTGCAGGTCAACGAGGAGATCCAGGCCGAACGCCAGCGCCTTTGGCGCCTGCACGAACAGATCAAGCGCGGCCACAAGGTCGCCGCCGTCGACCGGCTCTGGCTGATCGTGCTGGCCGACCGCTACAAGGTCGAGCGCGGCGACATGGAAGCCCTGCTCCGGCGCGTCGACATCGTACCGCCGTCGCTGGCCCTCGCTCAGGCGGCGGAGGAAAGCGGTTGGGGCACGTCCAGGTTCTCGCGTCTCGGCAACGCGATTTTCGGCGAGTACACCTTCGACGACGCCGAGAGCCTGGTGCCGCAGGCGCGCGCCGACGGCAAGCGCCATCGCATCCGCGCGTTCAAGAGCCTGCTGCATTCGGTCCGCGCCTACGCCAACAACCTCAACACCCACCGCGCCTACAAGGACTTCCGCCAGCGCCGCAGCCAGCTCCGGCTGGAGGGCCTGCCGATCCGCGGGCGCAAGCTGGTCGATACGCTGGAGCGCTACTCGGAACGCGGCCAAGCCTATCTCAAGAACCTGCGCGCGATCATGGCGGTCAACAAGCTCGGCCGCCTCGACGAGGCGCAGTTGAGCCGCGGCATGCGCAACGGACGCGAAGCGCCCGCAATTTAACTCGGCGGTCTAGGGCCGGTAGAATTGCCGGCCGTACCAGCGCCAGCGCCGGTCGGGACCGGGCAGCGTGCAGTTGAGCCGCGTGCGTCCCGCCGGAAACGCCCGGTCGGCCCGCACCTCGATGCGGCTCGGGCCGAGCCGCTCCAGGCGCGCGCGGCCGGCGTGCGAAAAGAAGCAGGCGAGCTGTTCCAGGCCACCCACGTCGCGCGCCACCGTGAAGCCGATGCCCGGCGGATTGGCGCCGCTGCCGACGACGTGGTCGGTCGGCGTCTCGTCGGCGACCGGCAGCGGCAGCGCGTTGAGCGCGAGGCGCAGCCGGTCGAGGTCGCCGTAGTTCTCGTTCATGGCGAAGCGCGGCAGGTAGAACCGGCTTTCGGTGCTGCCGATGACGCCGGAATGCTGGCCGAAGGCGGCGACGAAGCCGGCCTTCTCGATCATCTTCATCTCGCGCGCGCCGGCCTCGCCGTAGGGGTAGGCGAACAGGCCCGGCTTGAACCCGAGTTCCTTCTCGAAACGCTCGTTGGCGGCGGCGATTTCCTCGCCGATGCGCTCGGCCTCGACGCCGACCATGTGCAGGTGCGACACCGTATGGTGGCCGACCCCGACCCCGCCGGCGCGCATCTCGCGCAATTGTTCCCAGGTCATGTGCGCCGGCGACGGCTTGTCCAGATGCGCGGTCGAGGCGAACAGCGTGAACGGCAGGCCGGCCGCCTTGAACTTCGGCCAGGCGACGGTATAGACGGAGCGGTAGGCGTCGTCGACGGTGATCGCCACCGCGCGCTCGGGCAAGGGTTCGCCGTCGGCGAGGCGCCGGACGATGTCGGCCAAGGGCATCACCGCGTACTTGCCGGACTTGAGCTCGGCGATGTGCGCGTCCAACTGTTCAATGGTGACGTTGGTGGCGGCGTATTCGCTTTCGCCGAAACGGTGGTACATGATCACTACCGCCGCCGACGCGGCCGATGCCGCCACGGGCAGTGCCCAGGCGAGCAGCGCCAACAGCGCCGGGGCGACCCGCCACGCACATGCGGGCATGGATTTTTTTCGCTCGCTCATTGCGATATAAGTTGTACCTCCGCCGGCGCGCCGGCTCAACATATCCGGGAGAGTCCCATGAAATCCGCGCTCGGACCCGATGTCCTCGATCAATTGTTCCTCGAAGCGCGCAGCTATAACGGCTGGCAGGACCGCCCGGTCGCGCCCGAAACCCTGCAGCGCCTTTGGAAGGTCATGCGCATGGGACCGACCAGCGCCAACTGTTCGCCGGCAAGGTTGGTGTTCGTGGTTTCGGCCGCGGCCAAGGCCAGGCTCAAGCCTTGCCTGATGGGCGGCAACGTCGCCAAGACCATGGCCGCGCCGGTCACCGCGATCGTCGGCCACGACCTCGATTTCCCCGACCGGCTGCTGGAACTGTTCCCGCACGAGGACGCGCGCTCGTGGTTCGCCGGCAACGACGCGCTGATCGAGACCACGGCTTTCCGCAACGGCACCCTGCAGGGCGCGTATCTGATGATCGCGGCGCGGGCGCTCGGGCTCGATTGCGGGCCGATGTCCGGCTTCGACAACGCCGCCGTCGACGCGGCGTTCTTCGTCGGGACGAAGGTGCGCTCCAATTTTCTCTGCAACCTCGGCTACGGCGACGAGGCCAGCCTGTTCGCGCGTAGTCCGCGCCTCGCCTTCGACGACGCCTGCACCGTTGCCTGACCGGCCGCCGCAAGCTCATGCCTGAAGCCGGCCCGACGATCCTCGCCATCGACACCTCGACCGCCGCCTGTTCGGTGGCGCTCTGGCGGGACGGCGCCGTCGTCGCGGCGCGGCTCGAAATGCTCGGGCGCGGTCACGCCGAGAACCTGATGCCGATGGCCGACGTCGTGCTCGAAGAGGCCGGCGTCGCGGCCGAGGCCCTCACCCTCGTCGCCGTCACCACCGGGCCGGGCGCCTTCACCGGGCTCAGGCTCGGCCTCGCCGCGGCGCGCGGCCTGACGCTGGCGCTCGGCGTTCCCTGCGCCGGCTTCACCACCACCGAGACGTTGGCGGCGGCCGTCGCCGCCGAGGCCGGCGAGGCCATCGTCGCGGCGCTCGATTCGAAGCGCGGCGACTTCTACGTCCAGGTGTTCGACGC
>JAYNJY010000231.1:0-315 GCA_038110665.1 Rhodospirillaceae bacterium
AATACGCATCGTCGGGGATGATCGGGCCGCTGGCCGACCCGCCGAAACGCGAGTGCACGGGCTTCATCGTCGCCAGCGCGCGCTAGCGACGCGGCCGGCCGCCGCCGATCTTCGGGATCAGCACGACCTCCGCGCCTTCCGGGATCGGCTCGAACAGGGCGTCCTGGTAGATCTGGCCGTCAATGGCGACCGCGATGCCGTCGGCCAGGTGCGGGGCGAGCGCGGGAAACTGCGCGCCCAGTTCGCGGAACACCTGACGGATGGTGGCGGCCTCGACCTCGGCCTCGGTGACGCCGCCGGTGTACTGGCTCAGGA
>JAYNJY010000231.1:339-1344 GCA_038110665.1 Rhodospirillaceae bacterium
CGCCCTGGGCGGCGGCCGCGTCGAGCGCCTTCAGCACCTTCGGCGGCGACATCGGCAGGCTTTCGAAGCGGATGCCGGTGGCCTGCTCGATGGCGCAGTTGATGGCCGCCATCGGCGGGATGATCGGCGTCTCGCCGACGCCGCGTACGCCGTAGCGGTGCGTCGGGTTCGGCACTTCGACGATCACCGTGTCGATCATCGGCACGTCGGAGGCCACCGGGACGCGGTAGTCGAGGAAGCCGGCGTTATCGAGCCGGCCGTTCTTGTCGTAGATGTACTCCTCGTTCAGCGCCCAGCCGATGCCCTGCACGGCGCCACCCTGGTACTGGCCCTCGACGTAGCTCGGGTGCACCGCCTTGCCGGCGTCCTGCAGCACGGTGTAACGGATGATGTCGACCTTGCCGGTCTCCTTGTCCACCTCGACGTCGACGATGTGGGTGCCGAGGCTCGGCCCCGCGCCCTGGACGTTGAGCTCGGCATGGCCGGAGATCGGCCCGCCGGTGGAGTTCGCGAGCTTCGCGATGTCGGCGACGCTGAGCGGCTCGAACTCACCGACGTTGGCGCTGCGCGGCCGGGCATGCCCGTCCTCCCAGACGACCTCGTCGATCGAGACCTCCCAGTACTTGGCGGCGCGGGCGCGCATCTTGTTGATCGCGTCCTGGGCCGCCTCAATCACCGCCGTGGTGCCGGCGAAGGTGGCGCGGCTGCCGCCGGTCAGGAAGGTGTAGGGCAGCGACGCCGTGTCGGCGATCATCGGCCGAACCTTCTCGATGTCGATGCCGAGTTCCTCCGCCGCGACCATCGCCTGCGAGGCGCGCGAACCGCCGATATCGGGGGTGCCGATGATCAGCGCGACGGTGCCGTCCTCGTTGATGTTCATGGTGGCGCAGGTCTCGCCGCCGATGTTGAACCAGAACCCGGACGCGACGCCGCGCCCCTGGTTCGGGCCCAGCGGCGCCGAATAGTGCGGATGGGCTTTCGCCTGTTCCAGCGTCTCGACCAGGC
>JAYNJY010000231.1:1354-3963 GCA_038110665.1 Rhodospirillaceae bacterium
GGACCAGGCCGAGCGGCCCGAAGGTCGGCCCGTAGGCGGCCTTGGTGCCTTCCCGGGCGGCGTTCTTCAGGCGCAGGTCGATCGGGTCCATGCCGATCTTCTTGGCGATCTCGTCGACCACGCACTCGACGCCGAACTCGGAGATCGGCGCGCCGGGTGCGCGGTAGGCGGCCACTTTCGGCCGGTTGGTGACGACGTCGTAGCCGACCGCCGTGACGTTGGCGATGTCGTAGGGCGCGAACGCGCACATGCAGCCCAACTGCACCGGCGAGCCCTGGAAGGCGCCGGCCTGGTACTTGAGCTCGCATTCGGCGGCGACCATCGTGCCGTCCTTCTTGACGCCCATCTTGACCCAGACGTAGGCGCCCGAGGTCGGAACGGAGGCCCGGAACACCTCGGTCCGCGACATCACCATCTTGACCGGCATGCAGGCCTTCTTCGACAGCATTAGCGCGACCGGTTCCAGATAGACGACCGTCTTGCCGCCAAAGCCGCCGCCGATTTCCGCCGCCGTGACCTTCAGCTTGGAGACATCCATGCCGAGCATCCGCGCACAGTGGGTGCGGACCACGTAATGCCCCTGGGTGGAGACCCAAAGCTCCGCCTGGCCGTCGGCGTTGACCGACGCCACGCAGGCATGCGGCTCGATGTAGCCCTGGTGGACCGGCGCGGTCCGGAACGTGCGTTCGACCACCACCTCGGCGGCGGCGAAGCCCTTGTCGATGTCGCCCATCTTGAACTCGACCCGCTTGGCGACGTTCGACGCCTTGGCGGGCGCAGGTTCGACGCCGATGGTGATCATGTCGTCGTGTAGCAACGGCGCGTCCGGCTTCATCGCCTCTTCGACGTCGATGACGTGCGGCAGCACCTCGTAGTCGACCTCGATCAGCTTCAGCGCGCGACGCGCGATGGCCGGGCTGGTCGCCGCCACGGCGGCCACGGCGTGACCGTCGTAGAGCACCTTCTCGCGGGCCATGACGTTGCGGACGATGTCCTTGTAGTTGACCATCATCTCACCGGCGGGAACGAACTCGGACGGCATGTCCGGGAAGTCGTCGCGGGTAACCACCGCCTTGACGCCCGCCAGCACTTCCGCCTTCGAGACGTCGATGGACTTGATGATCGCGTGGGCGTGCGGGCTGCGCAGCACCTTGCCGTGCAGCATGCCCGGCAGGCTCATGTCGGCGCCGAAGCGCGCCTTGCCGGTGACCTTGTCGACGCCGTCGGGGCGGTTGGTACGGGTGCCGACCCAGTTCAGCTTGTCGTGGAGTTTGGCTTCATCGGGCATGCTCAGGCTCCTCTCATCTCGGCGGCCGTGTCGAGCACGGCGCGAATGATCTTATCATAACCGGTGCACCGGCAGAGATTCCCGGCAAGCCAGTAGCGGACTTCGGTTTCGGTCGGATTGTCGTTCTTTTCCAGCAGCGCCTTGGCGGCGACCAGGATGCCGGGCGTGCAGACGCCGCACTGCAGGGCGGCGTGCTCGATGAACTTCGTCTGCAGCGGGTGCAGGTCGTCGCCGTGGGCCATGCCCTCGATGGTTTCGACCGAGCGGCCCTCGGCCTCGGCGGCGAGCACCAGGCACGAGCAGACCAGCCGCCCGTCGAGCATCACCGAACAGGCCCCGCAGTCGCCCGACGAACAGCCTTCCTTCGAGCCGGTCATGTCGAGCTCGTCGCGCAGCACGTCGAGGAGCGTCTGTTCCGGCTCGCAGAGGAATTCCTCGGCGTCGCCGTTGATGGTGGTGGTGACGTGGATCTTCGGCATCACTTCTCTCCCGCGCGCTGGTAGGCGATCGTCGCGGCCCGCCGGGCGAGCACGCCGGCGACCTTGGTCCGGTATTCGACCGTGCCGCGTTTGTCGTCGATGGGTTTGCACGCCGCACTGGCGGCGGCTGCGAGCTTCGCCAGGGCGGCGTCGTCGACCTTGGTGCCGACTAGGGCGTCGGCGCAGGCGTCGACCAGAAGCACCGTCGGCGCGACCGCGCCCAGCGCGACCCGCGCCGCCGTCACCGTGCCGTCGTCGCCGAGCGTCAGATTGACCCCGGCGCCGACCACGGCGATGTCCATCTCGGTCCGGGGAATGAACCGGAGGTAGGCATCCGACGACTTCGCCAGACGCGCCGGCAGGTTCAGCGACACCACGATCTCCCCCTTCGCCAGCGTCGTCCTGCCGGGTCTGGCGGGGATCTCCTGGACCGGCACCTCGCGCGTGCCGTTCGGGCCGAGGATCATCACGGTGGCGCCGGCGGCGACCAGGCCGGGCACGCTGTCGGCGGCCGGCGAGGCATTGCACAGATTGCCGGCCATCGTCGCGCGACCCTGGATCTGGGTCGAACCGATCAGCTCGGCGCCCTCGACGACGCCGGGCCAGGCGGCCGTCAGCGCCGCGTCCTCGCCCAGCGCCTGGCAAGGCACGGCGGCGCCGATGCGGAACGCGCCGCCGCCCAGATCGGTGATGGCCTGCATCTCAGGGATGCGCTTGATGTCGACGACCAGGGCCGGCTCGACCATCTCGGCGCGCAGCTGCACCAACAGATCGGTGCCGCCGGCCAAAACGCGGGTCACGCCGTCCGCGCCGGCCAACAGGCCGACCGCGGCCTCCAGCGT
>JAYNJY010000231.1:3973-4840 GCA_038110665.1 Rhodospirillaceae bacterium
AGCGTCGCCGGCGCCTCGTATCTCATTTGCTCCATGGCGGATATTCTACCTTCCTGCTGCCCCGCTTTTGCCACGGGGCCCGTTTTCCGTTGTCGGCCTATGTTAATCCAATCCGGCTAGCTTAAAACCCCCTTGCGTGGCGGACTTTTCAAAACTGTTGCGATTTTATTTTGCGCCGGCATCGCTTAGGCTCTCGCGGGCATTCACGGGGGGATACCGCAATATGGCAGACACGATCGGTTTCATCGGCCTCGGCATCATGGGCCTGCCGATGGCGCGCAACCTGTTGAAGGCGGGCTTCGCCCTGCATGTCTTCGACCGCGACGCCGGCGCGATGGACAAGGCGGTCGCCGACGGCGCGACGGCCGCCGCATCGGCCCAGGCCGTCGCCGCCGAGACCGACATCGTCATCGTCATGGTCCCCGACACCCCCGACGTCGAGGCGGTGCTGTTCGCCGAGAGCGGCGTCGCGAACGGCCTGTCGGCCAGTAAATTGGTGATCGACATGAGTTCGATTTCGCCGGAAGCGACGGTGGGTTTCGCGGCGCGGATCAACGCGCTGGACTGCGCCTACCTGGACGCGCCGGTGTCCGGCGGCGCGCCGCGCGCCATCAGCGGCGAGCTGACGATCATGGTCGGCGGGCCGGAGGCGGCGTTCGAACGCGCGCGGCCCGCTCTCGCCGCGATGGGCACGACGCTGACGCTGATCGGCACGCGCAACGGCGACGGTCAGGTCTGCAAGGTCGCCAACCAGATCATCGTCGGGGTGACGCTGTGCGCCGTCGCCGAGGCGCTGCTGTTCGCGTCCAAGTCGGGCGCCGACCCGGCCAAGGTGCGGACCGCGCTGATGGGCGGCGCCGCCAATTC
>JAYNJY010000232.1:0-4839 GCA_038110665.1 Rhodospirillaceae bacterium
TCATGGGCAGCGCCGTCAACCCGGTGCTGCGCGAGGGCAACTCGGATCGCCGCGCACCCAACGCGGTCAAGGAATACGCCAAGAAGCACCCGCACTCCATGGGTGCGTGGTCGAAGGACTCGAAGACCCACGTCGCCTCGATGAAATCCGGCGATTTCTTCTCGAACGAGAAATCGACCACCGTCACCGACGCACAGGCCGGCGACGCCCGGATCGAATTCGTCGGAAACGATGGCGCGGTCACGGTGCTGAAAGCCACGACCAAGCTCGAGCCCGGCGAGATCGTCGACGCCACCTTCATGTCGGCCAAGGCGCTCGCCAAGTTCCTGGCCGAACAGGTCGCGGACGCCAAGAAGCAGGGCGTGTTGTTCTCGATCCACCTCAAGGCGACGATGATGAAGGTCTCAGACCCGGTCATCTTCGGCCACGCCGTCTCGGTCTACCTCGCCGACGTATTCAAAAAGCACGCCGCGACCTTCGCCAAGATCGGCGTCGATCCCAACAACGGCATCGGCGATCTGGAAGCCAAGGTGGCGTCGCTGCCCGACGCCGAACGCACCGCCATCGAAGCCGACATCAAGGCGGCGCTGGCTTCCGGCCCGGCCATGTACATGGTCAATTCGGACCGCGGCATCACCAACCTGCACGTGCCCTCCGACGTCATCGTCGACGCCTCCATGCCGGCGCTGATCCGCGCCGGCGGGAAGGGCTGGGGTCCGGACGGCAAGGAGCACGATACCAAGTGCGTGATCCCCGACAATTCCTACGCGCCGGTCTATGACGCCACGATCGAGTTCTGCAAGCAGCATGGCGCCCTCGATCCGGCCGAAATGGGCACCGTGCCGAACGTCGGGTTGATGGCGCAGAAGGCCGAGGAATACGGCTCCCACCCGCAGACTTTCGTCGCCCCCGCCGACGGCAAGATGCGCGTCGTCGCGGCCAACGGCGACGTACTGCACGAGCACGCGGTCGACGGTGGCGACATCTGGCGCATGTGCATGGTCAAGGACGCGCCGGTGCGCGATTGGGTCAAGCTCGCCGTCGGCCGCGCCAAGGCGACCGGCGTGCCGGCCGTCTTCTGGCTCAACAAGGCCCGCGCCCACGACGCCGAGGTCATCAAGAAGGTCGAAACCTACTTGAAGGACCACGACACCAAGGGGCTCGACATCCGCGTCCTGGCGCCAGCCGAGGCGGCCAAGCTGTCGCTCGAACGCATCAAGAAAGGCCAGGACACGATTTCCGTCACCGGCAACGTGTTGCGCGACTACCTGACCGACTTGTTCCCGATCCTGGAAGTCGGCACCTCGGCGAAAATGCTCTCGATCGTACCGCTGATGAACGGCGGCGGCCTGTTCGAGACCGGTGCCGGCGGCTCGGCCCCGAAGCACGTCCAGCAGATGCTGGAGGAAGGCCATCTTCGCTGGGACAGCTTGGGCGAGTTCTGCGCGCTCGGCGCCTCTCTCGAACACCTGGCCGGCGTCACCGGCAACAAGAAGGCCGACGTCCTCGCCAAGGGTCTCGACGCCGCCATCGGCAAGCTGCTCGACGAGGACAAGTCGCCCAGGCGCAAGGTCGGCCAGCTCGACAACCGCGGCAGCCACTTCTACATCGCGCTTTACTGGGCCGAAGCCATGGCGGCGCAGAGCGCCGATGCGGACCTGGCGAAACACTTCAAGCCGATCGCCGAGAAGCTGCGCGCCAGCGAAAGCAAGATCGTCGCCGAACTCGACGCCGCGCAAGGCAAGCCCGTCGACATCGGCGGCTACTACCATGCCGACGCGGCCAAGGTCGCGGCCGCCATGCGACCGAGCGCGACCTTCAACGCCATCATCGGCTGAAGCTTCGGCCGGCACTTCGAAAGACCTGCCACCCGTCCCTGAAAGGGGGTGGGCGGTTCGCGTTTCCGGTTGATTTCGATCAAGGCCGGCCGATGATTTTTATGATAATGATTTGCATTCTCATAAATTTGTCCATTATATCAGGATCATGAAAAAGACTGCGATCATCGCCCTATGCCTTACCCTATGCTTGGCCCTGGCCGCGCCGGCGACGCCGGCGGCCGAGCCGCTCGAAACTAAGGAAGCTCTCGGCAAGCCGCTGTTCTTCGACACCAATCTCTCCAAGAACCGTACCCAGGCCTGCGCCACCTGCTACAACCCCGACCGCGCCTTCACAGACCCGCGCGAGACCGAGGCCGGCCTCGCCGTATCACTCGGCGACGACGGCACGTCCCTGGGCGACCGCAACACGCCGACGGCGGGTTACGCGTCGTTCTCGCCCGCCTTCCACAAGTCGGAGAAGGACGGCTGGGTCGGCGGCCAGTTCCTCGACGGGCGCGAGAAGGACCTCGAGGGCCAGGCCGGCGGGCCGCCGCTCAACCCGATCGAGATGGGCATGCCCGACAAGCCGTCCGTGGTCGGGCGCATCAAGGAGAACCCGGCCTACGTCGCGGCCTTCCGGAAACTCTTCGGCGAGAGCGTATTCGACAAGGCAGAAGACGCCTACGCGGCGTTGACGTAGGCGATCGCCGCGTTCGAGCGCACGCCGCTATTCCAGCCGTTCTCGTCCAAATACGACCGCTACCTGCGCGGCGAATACCAACTGACCGAACAGGAGGAATTGGGCCGGTTGCTGTTCTTCTCGCAGCAGTTCACCAACTGCAACCTTTGCCACCAATTGCGCGGCTCGCAGGTCGCCGAGAAGGAGACCTTCACCAACTACCGTTACCACAACATCGGCGTGCCGGCGAACACGGCGGCGCGCAAGCTCAATGGCACTAAGCCCGGCCACGTCGACCACGGCCTGCTGGAGAACCCCGCGGTCAAGGACAAGATCGAAGACGGCAAGTTCAAGGTGCCGACGCTCAGGAACGTCGCCGTCACCGCCCCCTACATGCACAACGGCGTGTTCAAGGAATTGCGCACCACCGTGTTGTTCTACAACAAGTACAATTCCAAGAGCGCGAAGCGCCAGATCAACCCGGAAACCGGTGCGCCGTTCGCGCCGCCGGAAGTGCCCGGCACGCTCGCCATGAAAGAACTGACCCACGGCCCGGCCCTCGACAACAAGCGCATCGACGCGCTCGTCGCCTTCATGAAGACGCTCACCGACAAGCGCTACGAGCACCTGCTGGAGAAGTAGCCTCTTTTCCTTGACCAACCCCCGGGCCGCGTCGACACTTTCGGCGCAGGTATCATTCGGGGGACGCGGCTTGTGGCACGCCAGGTTTTCTTCGCGATTGCGCTGTTTCTAAGCTCGGCCGGCGGCCTTGTCATCGAGATCGTCGCCGGACGCCTGATCGCGCCCTACGTCGGCATGTCGCTATACACCTGGACGGCGATCATCGCCGTCGTGCTGGCCGGCCTTTCCGGCGGCCACTGGATCGGCGGCCGCCTGGCCGGGCGCGACGTCGACGAGCGCACCGGCGCCGGCCGCCTCGCCTGGGCGCTGGTGCTGGCCTGCGCGTCCAGCCTGGCTTCGCTGGTGCTGCTCCGCGTGCTGTCCGGCCCGCTGCTAACCAGCGGCATGGGACCGATCCCGGTCGTCGTAATCCTGACCACGGCGCTGTTCCTGCTGCCCAGCCTGTTCGTCGGCATCGTCTCGCCGATCTTGACCAAGCTCGCCATCGACGAAAGCCCCGACGATCCCGGTCCGGTCCTGGGACGCATGTACGCGCTCGGCACGCTCGGTTCCATCGCCGGCACGCTGTCGGCGGGATACTTTTTCATCTCCTGGATCGGTTCGATCGGCACCGTTCTGTCGTTCTCAGCGGTCGCTGGCGTCGTGGCGCGGAGCGGGGCGGTGTGGGCGAAACGCGTGGCCGACGCCGTCGCCGGCGCGCTCGTGCTCGCCATGACCGCCGGCGGCCTCGGCCTCTGGGGCAACGCTGTCCGTGCCTTCGCCTCGCCGTGCACGACGGAGAGCGACTACTTCTGCATCCGCATCGATGATTTCTCCGCCACCAGCGGCCGGCCGAGCGCGTTGATGGCGCTCGACCACCTCGTCCATTCCATCAACGACCGCAACGACCCGACGCTGCTCTACAGCCCCTATCTACATTTCGTCGACGAGTTCGCGGCGTTGCGTTTCGCCGGCCGCGGGCGCGGCCAGCCGTTCACATCCTTCTTCATCGGCGGCGGCGGTTACACGCTGCCGCGCGCCTGGGCCGAGGCTTTCTCCGGCGCCCGGATTACCGTCGCCGAGCTCGATCCCAAGGTGACGCGCGCGGCGGCCGAAAGCCTGTGGCTCGACACCAAGCATCCCGCCCTCACGATCGAGCATCGCGACGCCCGCGCGCTGTTACAGGAAATGCCGGCCGAACCCCGTTTCGACGTCGTCTTCGGTGACGCGTTTCGCGACATCGCCATTCCGGCGCACCTGATCACGCGCGAGTTCAACCGGGAAATCGCCAAGCGCTTGAACCCCGGCGGTTTCTACGCGGTCAACGTCATCGACATCGGCACCGAACCCGAATTCCTGGCCAGCTTCGTGCGCACCCTGCTCCAGGACTTCAAGAGCGTCGAGATCTGGGCCGAGGCCGACGAACTCGCCGCCGGCCTGGCTGGGCGTGGCCAGCGCGTGACCTATGTCGTCATTTCCAGCCAGACGCCGTCGGCGCTGCCCCCGAAGTACGCTTCGCGCCGCAGCATCGAACGCGAATGGGCGCGCTGGCCGGTCGCCGAACTCAACGCCCGCTTCGGTCCAGAAACGCCCGTCCTCACCGACGACTTCGCGCCCGTCGACCGGCTCATGGCCAAGCTGCTGCTGACGCCGGAGCACTGAGCGGCGGTTCACGAAATTGCGATTCGCGCGACCGAACCGGGTCGCAGTCTAATTGGC
>JAYNJY010000233.1:0-4836 GCA_038110665.1 Rhodospirillaceae bacterium
CCTTTACTCTCTTGTCGCGGCCGGACAGTTCCGCCGCCGCATCGCCGACGACCTCTTCCTTGAAGCCATGGAAACTCTCGGCGTCTCCCCCTGGCGACGCCGCGCCATGTTCTACGCCGTCCGCATCTTCGGCGGCCTCTTCGCCTCAACGAAGCAGGAAGAACCAAGCACGAAGTACGATGCCTAAAATCGCCATCTCCCCCCTGACCGAAGCCGTCCGCAAGCTCAACGCCAAGACCCCTGTCGGCTCCGTCCTCCGCTCCCGCGAATGGGCCGAAGTCCCCCTCGCCCTGCGCGAGCGCGCGCAGTTCTCGGCCGGCGTCACCAGCGCCCGGTTGCTCCAAAGCATCCAGGACCGCATGGCCGGCTTGATCGCCCTCCAACGCGAGCAACTGGAGAACGGCAAGACCGCCACCTTCGGCCGCTCCGACTTCATCGACGCCATTCGCGGCATCGCCCGCGAGGAGGGCCTGAGCGACTTCCTCGATCCCGCCAAGGTCGGCACCATCCAGGACATCACCAGCGTCTCGCGCCTCGGCCTGATCTTCGACATGCAGCAGAGCCAGGCGCACGGCTTTGCCAAATGGAAGGCCGACCAGCAAAGCGGCGCGCTCCTCCTCTGGCCCGCCTGGGAATTCAAGCGCATTCAAACGCGACGCGTCCCTCGCCAGGACTGGCCCGAACGCTGGCAGCATGCCGGCGGCGAGTTCTTCGACGGCGGCCGCATGATCGCCCTGAAGACCGACCCCGTCTGGCGTCGCCTCAGCCGCTTTGAAACCCCTTGGCCGCCCTTCGACTACAATTCCGGCATGGGCCTCGACGAGGTCGACCGCGACGAAGCCGTCGAGCTGGGCCTGATCGCCGAAGGCGAGATCCCCGACACCGGCGAGGAGGACTTCAACGACACGCTCAAGGCCAGCGTGCGCAACCTTTCCCAGGAGATGCAGGAAGCCCTCAAGGGCGCGTTTGGCGATCAGATCAAGATCGAGGACGGCGCGGCCTGGTGGAAGGGCGACCGCGACGGCAAGCAGCTCGCCGGCCTCAGCAAGCCCAAGCGCAAGCTCGGCCAATGGCCGACCACCCTCAACGAGGTTCAGGAACTCCTGAACCTCGGGGGATCAACCGGCGCGAAGCTCGTCCGCGACAAGATCACCGGCGCGCAGTATGTCCAGAAGCAGGGCAACAACGACGACCACCTGCGCGAGGAGGTCGTCGCCGACGATCTCTATCAGGCCGCCGGTGTCCATGTTCCCCGGCATACGCTTTTTGAATCCGGACAACGCCCGACCAAGCTCGCCCAGCACATCGAAGGGCGAACGCTCAAGGACTTCCTGAGCACGGCCAGCGCCGAGGAGCGCCAGAAGGTGCTCGCCGCCCTCCAGGACGACTTCGTCGCCGATGCCCTCTTCGGCAACTGGGACGTGATCGGCCTCTCGCAAGACAACATCCTGGTCGATGACATGCTCACGCCCTGGCGCATCGACAACGGCGGCAGCCTGCGCTTTCGCGCCCAGGGCGCACGCAAGAAAGGCAACGATTGGGGCGACCTGGTGACCGAACTCGACACCATGCGCGACCAACGCGTGAACCCGCAGACCGCCCAGGTCTTCGGCGGCATCTCCGACGAGCAGATCGCCGCCCAGATCGACCGCTTGACCAGCCGCCGCGAGGAGATCCTCAAGGCCGCTCCCGAGGACCTGCGCGGCACCCTCTCCAAGCGCCTCGACTACCTCGCCCAACGCGCCGCCGGCCTGCGCGGCCCCTTCACCCAGGGCACGGCCGAACAGGTCCGCAAGTCCCGCATCGTCGGCAAGTCGCTCAGCATGGACAAGGGCGACATCGAAGACAACGAAGCCCTTTTTTGGGAAGAGACCGACGCCGACGGCCAGACCGTTCTCAAGGCCGCTCTAAAGGTCACGCCAGCGGCCAGCGATCGCGTGATGAAGCTCATGCCATCCCAGCTCGCCAGCGGTCGCGAGTTGTTCGATGAAGATCAGGTCGTTTCCGTGATGACCAAGGCCGCCAAGACGGTCAATCATCACCAGAAGGACGGCCAATACAACCAGGCCAGCCTGAACGCCCTCGACCAGGCCGAGCAGATCATCACCGACGCCATCACCAGCAAGGCGATCAATGCCAAGGACGCCGATCCTTACCTCGCGCAGATCCGCGAGATCCGCCAGGCCAAGGACGCCAAGGGCAAGGCCCCGATGATCAAGCGCCTCGGCATCCAGGTCGTCGTTCCCAAAAGCCCCGGCAATATCCAGGCCGAGAAAGTCCGCCAGACCTTCGAGAGCAAACGCGTCGACAAGGGCCGCGCCAAGGCCGACAAGCAGGTCGTCCACGATGCCGGCGAAGCCTACGCGATCCAGATGGCCGGCGCTCACGTCCGCTTCCGGCCCTTCACCAAGGCGGATCACAAATCTTACACCCTCCAAGGCCGGATCGACGTCACCGTCCTTGGCGGCGCGTCTCCCGAGAATTTGAAGAAAGTCGCCCAGGCGCTCTCGGATCTCACCATCGACAACCAGCCCACGTCGCCCGAATGGCGCGAGGCGCTCTACCTGTTCAAAGGCATCAATCTGCGGCAATCCTCGCTCACGTCCACCTACGCCTTGCAGCAGGCCAAGGAGATCCTGGCCGACGCCGCTCTCACCGATGCCGACCGCGTCGCCAAGCTGCGCCAACTCGCCCAGGACAACGGCTTGAAGATCGCCACCGGCAAGGCCTTCAACCCCGACGGCAAAGAGAACGGCTTCGGCGAAGGCCGCCGCACCTGGGACCGCTGGGATCTGCCGCGCGAAAAGGTCGAGAAGGACATGAAGGATTACATTCTCACGCACAGCAGCAGCACCAAGACGCCCGAGCTTCTCGAGTACTGGCTCAACCAGGGCGGCACGGCCACGCCCACCGCTGAGCGCCTGCGCCTGGGCGTGAGCATCTCCTCGGGAATGTCCCCGTCGACCGACCTCAACAACGGCACGAGCGATTATCTCTTCACCCGGATCAAGAAGCGCGGCAACGAGGGCGGCCAATGGCGGTTCAAGATCGGCAACCTCGCCCGCCTGGATGCCCTCAGCTATCGCGGCGACTGGCTCGGCGGCGCGCACAAGATCGACAGCGTAGGAGCCCGCACCGGCAACGGCACGACGCCCAAGGAATGGAAGCAATTCGCTCGCGCCGGAAGCAACGAGACACTATTCAAGAACGGAATCAACTTGCTCGACGAACTGGAAGAAATTCGCGCCGGCAGCGCGGCCGAGCGCGAGAAGATTCTCGCCGTCTTCAAGAAGCACAAGATCACCCATCTCAACGACGGCCGAAAGGTCGAGGACATCGTCAAACTGTGAACGCCAAAACCGCCATTCTGAAACACGTCTCCGCTGGGGCCGTCCTCTACCTGGACGACGCCTTCGACGCGCCGCTCCTGCTCGCCCCCGTGATCGATCTCAACGACGAGCGAATCGCCTTTCACGACCTCGTCGCCGACCGCCCTCACGTCCTGCAATTTGACGAGCTGCAAACCCCTCACAATCTCGCCGTCCGCCTCCTGCATCGCGGCCGCCAAGTCGGCTACCTCACACCCGCCCGCGAACACTCGTCCGAGATCGCCCAATCCTTCGCCCAACTCTGGACGAATCAAGCGGCCGCTGAGCGCGAACGCCTCACTCAATTTGTCCTCGAATCCATCACCGAAATAACCCAGTAACCGAAAGCAGAACACCATGTGGATCGCCTCAAAAATCGGCTTCTTTTCCATCGTCCAAAAAGACGCCCAAACCCATATCCGCGCCCGCGTCAAAAAAGACCTGGAGAACCTCATTGAAGAGATCGGCATCGAGGGCTGGAGCGAGGAGGATTTGACCATTCAAGAATGGCCCGGTGCCGACTATCGTTTCCGCCTTCGCATCCACCCCGACGACCTGGGCGTCCTGTTCCAGAAACTGGCCGAAACGATCGACTACCCGAACTTCAAAAACGAGATCCACCGACGCCCCGACCAGGCCGCCAAATCACCCGCATACACGACCCTATGGGGCCACCTTCACAGCCTCCAGGAACGCGACCAAATCCTGCCCGTTGATTATCAGTGCTACGACCTCGGCGTCGGACGCCTGGGATAATGCCTGAGCGCGCGCCCCAGGAGACGCCCGAGGACCTGGTGAACACCCTTCTGGGTGTCATTCGAAACCAGTTCTACGGCGACGATCGCGATCGCTGGTTCGCCGATCAGCACTTCATTCGCAAGAACGTCGTCCTTTGGCCGGCAACTTGGTTTGACGAGCGCGCCGTCACCATCCAGCCTGGCCGCTACAAGGCCCTTCTCCTGGAGATCCTGACCAAGATCAAGCACCACGGAGACACCGGAAACATCCGCTTTTTGCCCGGTTACCTGATGAAGTGCGTCCAGGACCACTTTCGCCACAACGGCGAAGCCATCTACAACGAAGCCAAGGCCCTCAGAACCAAGCTCGACCGCGCCCTCTGGGCCGTCCAGGCCAACGCCAAACCGGTCGAAACCCTCGACGTCCGCCTCATGGCCCAGGCCCAGCGCCTGGCCACCGTCCCCCGAAAGCGCAAGCGCCCTGCAACCCGCCGGAAGCCCGTTTCCCCCCCGCCTGCAAAACCCCTCCAAGGCGACCTTTTCGGCTGACAAGACACCCTCCGAGCGGCGCGAAAGTCGTCCCGAATTGTATAGAATTCGCTTCCCTGGGCGAAAATCCGTCCCAAAATAGCCCCCGCCCGAGATTCACCAAGATTCCCGAGGTTTTTCGCCCATTTGCGCCACGTTGACACTATTTCCGCCCGTCCCAGATTCCGCGCGAAGATTCACCG
>JAYNJY010000234.1:0-4819 GCA_038110665.1 Rhodospirillaceae bacterium
CCGAGATGGGGCCACTCGCCAACGAGCGCCGCATCCCCGCCATCGAGGCGATGATAACTGACGCCACCTCCAAGGGCGCCTCGGTCGCTACCGGCGGCGAGCGCGTTGGCAACAAGGGTTACTTCTTCCAGCCGACCGTGCTGACCGACGTCCCGACCACGGCCAAGGCGATGAACGACGAGCCGTTCGGCCCGGTCGCGCTGGTCAACCGCTTTAAGACCTATGACGACGCCATCGAGGAGGCCAATCGCCTGCCTTATGGCCTCGCCGCCTATGCCTTCACCCGTTCGGCCAACACGCTCCAGCGCATCGGCCGCGAGGTCGAGAGCGGCATGCTGACGGTCAACCACGTCGGCCTCGCCCTGCCGGAGGTGCCGTTCGGCGGCATCCAGGATTCGGGCTACGGTACCGAAGGCGGCTCCGAGGCGCTCGAGGCATATCTCGAAACCCGCTTCGTCACCGCGCTCACCTGACCGCGCAGGCCGGCACGCGACCGCTTCCAAATCGCCGCCGGGCGGTCTAGCCTGCTCGCGTCATGGGTCTGGTTCAGGGCACATCGCCGAGCGTGAAGCGGCAGCAACTGCGTCCGCTAGTATGGCTGTTGTGAGCGGGCGTCGGCGCCATCTGCGTGCTCGGTGCGCTCTGGCGCGTTGGCGTCTACGCGCAGCTGGAACCGATCACCGACCAGATTTTCTTCACCCAATGGATCAAGCGGCTGCGATTGGCCGATCACTTCCTGCCCGTTGTCGGGGACGGCGGCAATTTCCTCTCCGCATTGATGCGGGACGATAGCAGCCTGGCCAACGTCTACCTGCGCCAGATTTACGCCGCCCAGCAGCACATCTTCACCGCGTTCAGCGTGCTCTGGCTCTATGGCTGGTCGTTCGTCGCCGGTTTCGACATCGACGGCCAGGTCAAGATCAGCATCTGGACCGCATCCGGCGCGCTGTCGGCGCTCTGCCTGTCTTGCCTGCTCATTTACAGGAACCCCGATGGCGGCCACGCTCGCCTAGCGCAAGCCGCATGCGCGGCCGTGCTGGCGGCGCTCGCCTTCTCGAACGGCTTCCTCGCCGACTTCTCCGCGACCGGCCCGCACAACCTCGGGATTCTGCTGCTGTTCTGCAGCCTGGCGGCAACCACGCTCTGGCTCCGCGCCGGCGCCTTCGCGGCCGGCCGCCGTTACACCCTCGGTGTGCTGCTGGTCCAACTCACCGCGTTCTACGGCTATTACACCAACGTCTTTCTGCTGGCGCCGGCGACGTTCCTCGCGGTCGCGCTCCATCCCGGCTGGGATTGGGAACGCCGCCTGAAATACGCCATCATCTACGGCGGCGCTGTCATCGCGATCATGGCGCCGACACTGACATTGATCGCGCTCGACAAGCTCGGCCTGATCGGCGTTCCCACAGCCGCGAGTTTCTTCGACGTCGGCCGCGAGGTCATCGTTTCCGGCGATGAAGTCATCGGCAGGGCCCTGCATCGGTTCTTCGGCTAGTACGATTTCCAGACCGAGCAGGTCGGCGCCGCCACGCTGGCCATCGGCGTGATCGGACTGGCCGCGATGTGGCTCCTCGACGGCATGGCGCTTCCGCTCATCTTGCTGGTCGTCCATCTCGGCGCCTCGACGGCGTTGGCCGGCTTCAGCTATTTCCAGAAAACCTCGGGCTACATCATTCCCGTCCTGCTGCTCGGCCGCCTGCTCGACCGCATCAAGGACGAAATCGAATACCGCTAAGTCCGGACCGGCCTTCGCAACGTCAATCGGTCGCTATCGCTGTGGACCCTCGATCCCGAGTTCTTCGCCGCCTGCGCCGCCGGCATCGGCAACGCGACCCAGGCCATGAGCGACCTGGCCACGTTCCTGCGCGCCGTCGGCGTGCCGCTGACGGTCGTCGTCTACCCGTGGCCGGACCAGCTTTTCCAAGCCGACCGCGAGTCCCGGCATGTCCGCATCTGCGCGAGTGGAGCGCCGGCGCCGGAGTCGAGTTCATCGACCTGTTTCCCACCTTTTTCGCCCAGGGCGCGCCGCGCAAGGCGATCGAGCGGCTCTATCTCCGTGACGACGTGCATTTCAGCGAGGCCGGGCACAAGCTCGTCGCCGACACGCTGGCGGCATTGTGGCGCGAGCGCATCGCGGCCGACTGACAAAGCCGGCGCCCCCGGTTGTATTGGCCCGACATTCGAGGCTAAAGTCGGCGCTCAGGCGAGATCGAGAAGACAGGGAAGAATTCGCATGGACACCAAAGCCGCCGTCGCTTTCAAGGCCGGAGAGCCGCTCAAGATCGAAACCGTGCAATTGGACGGCCCGCGCGCCGGCGAGGTGCTGGTCGAGGTCAAGGCCACCGGCATCTGCCATACCGACGAATTCACCCGCTCCGGCGACGATCCGGAAGGCATTTTCCCCGCCATCCTCGGCCACGAGGGCGCCGGCATCGTCGTCGACGTCGGCCCGGGCGTGACTTCGCTCAAGAAGGGCGACCACGTCATTCCGCTCTACACTCCGGAATGCCGCCAGTGCGACTACTGCACGTCAGGCCGCACTAACCTCTGCCAGGCGATCCGCACGACGCAAGGCCAGGGCCTGATGCCGGACGGCACCTCGCGCTTCTCGATCGGCGGCGAGACGGTCTACCACTACATGGGCTGCTCGACCTTCTCCAACTTCACCGTGCTGCCCGAGATCGCGCTCGCCAAGATCAGGGAGGACGCGCCCTTCGATAAGGTCTGCTACATCGGTTGCGGCGTCACCACCGGCATCGGCGCGGTCGTCAACACGGCGAAGGTGCGGCCCGGCGACAACGTCATCGTCTTCGGCCTGGGCGGCATCGGCCTCAACGTCATCCAGGGTGCGCGCATGGTCGGTGCCGACAAGATCGTCGGCGTTGACCTCAACCCGGCCCGGAAGGAACTCGCCACCAAGTTCGGCATGACCGACTTCGTCAACCCGAAGGAGGTCGAGGGCGACCTCGTCCCCTACCTCGTCGAATTGACCAATGGCGGCGCCGACCACTCGTTCGAGTGCATCGGCAACGTCAACACCATGCGCCAGGCGCTCGAGTGCTGCCACAAGGGTTGGGGCGAGAGCACCATCATCGGCGTCGCCGGCGCCGGCCAGGAAATCTCGACCCGACCGTTCCAGCTGGTCACCGGCCGGGTCTGGCGCGGCACCGCCTTCGGCGGCGCCAAGGGCCGCACCGACGTGCCGAAGATCGTCGACTGGTACATGGAAGGGAAGATCAACATCGACGACCTGATCACCCACACCATGCCGCTGGAAGACATCAACGACGCCTTCGACCTGATGCACAAGGGCGAGAGCATCCGCTCGGTCGTCGTCTATTGATCGCATGACCGTCGAGACCGTCTCCGACCAGAAAGCCTTCGGCGGACGCCAGGGCGTTCACAAGCACGCCGCGCGGGAAACCCGTTGCGACATGACCTTCTCGCTCTACCTGCCGCCGGCGGCGGAAACGGGGCCGGTGCCTGTGGTCTATTACCTTTCGGGCCTGACCTGCACGCAAGAGAACGTCACCACCAAGGGCGGATTCCAGCGCGTCGCGGCAGAGCTCGGCCTCGCGGTGTGCTGTCCCGACACCAGCCCGCGCGGCGCGGGCTATGCGGGCGAGGACGACGCCTACGACTTCGGCAGCGGCGCCGGCTTCTACGTCGACGCCACCGAGAAGCCCTGGTCCGGGATGTACCGCATGTGGAGCTACGTCAACGAGGAACTGCCGGCGCTGATCGCCGGGCATTTCCCGGTCGATATCGCGCGCGCCGGCGTCTTCGGCCATTCCATGGGCGGCCACGGCGCGCTTACGGTGGCGCTCCGCAACCCGGGCAAATACCGCTCGCTCTCCGCCTTCGCGCCGATCGTGGCGCCGACGCAGTGTCCCTGGGGCGAGAAGGCGTTCACCGGCTATCTCGGCGCCGACCGCGCGGCCTGGAAGGCGCACGACGCCACCGAACTGGTCAAGGCGGGCGCGCGCTTTGACGGCACCATCCTGATCGACCAGGGCACCGCCGACGGTTTCCTAAACGAGCAGCTCAAGCCGTGGCTGTTCGAAGAAGCCTGCGCCGAGGCCGGCCAGCCGCTCTGGCTGCGCATGCAGGACGGCTACGACCACAGCTATTATCTGATGGCGACCTTCATGGAAGACCACTTGCGCCACCACGCGGCGGCGCTGGCGGCCTGACCGGACGCGCCCGGCGAATGCCGGTTACTTGACGACCTGGAACACCTGTCCGGCCGAGCCGCGCAGGCAATCGCGCTGCACGAAGGTGGAAATCTTATCATTGGCCTTGTCGAGATGAAGGCAGCGGCCGGAATGGCGCACGCGCAGCAAAAACCGCTTTTAGCCGCCGTCGGGGATGACCTCCCACAACTGGTTGGCCTGCCCGGTGCAGCTCCACTGCACCACCGGCGCGCCGTTCTTCATGGCGGTGCCGGAGACGTCGAGGCAGAGCTGGCCGGTCTCGGTGCGGATCAGGTAGAGGCCGCGCTCGCGTTCGAGCAGGGTGAACTTCTGCAACGGGCTCTTGGTGTTGCAGCGCCAGCCGTGGAACTGCTGGCCGAGGTTGGCGCCGCCGACCTTGGACAGGCATTTGCCGCTGTCGGCGTTGGACAGCATGAAGACGTCGGTGAGCCCGAGCCGCTCATTCGCCGCGGATGCCAAAACCGGCGCGGCCGCGAGCAAGAGCAAGGAGAATGCCATCGCGCCGCCGAGCGTTCGACGGCGGTCAAGCCGAGCGCGCAGTTCCATGTTCGACCTCCCTATCTCCGGCCAATATAAACCAACAGGCTAAAAGAATCGAATAACAG
>JAYNJY010000235.1:0-4794 GCA_038110665.1 Rhodospirillaceae bacterium
TGGCGTGCCGTTTCATCGCTTCGAAATGAGGTCTTAGGGCCATGTGCGAGCCTGTAACGATATCGTCAACCACGCTGGCCTATGCGTCAATCGCCGCGTCCGCGGTGAGTACGGTTGTCGGCGCCGTGGGCTCCATCCAGCAGGGCCGTGCCGCCCAGGCGCAGGCGAACTATCAGGCGCAGGTTGCGCGCAACAACAAGATCGTCGCCGATCGGCAGGCGGCGGACGCTCTCGAGCGCGGCAAGGTTTCTGAACTGAATTACCGGCGCGAGGTTTCCCGGCTCGCCGGCCGGCAGAAGGCGGTGCTCGCCGGCAACGGCGTGGTGGTCGATCAGGGGAGCGCGCTCGATATCCTCGGCGACACGGCGGAGCTTGGTGAGCTTGACGCGCTCACCATCCGGTCGAACGCGGAGCGCGAGGCATACGGCTACCGGGTGCAGGGCAACAACTTCGAAGCCGATGCGCGGCTGGCCCAGGCGCGCGGTAGCGCGGCGGCAAGCGCCGGGACGTTCGGAGCGATCACCGGGCTCCTGAGCGGCGCGGGGTCGGTCGCGAACAAGTGGTATGGGTTCCAAAAGGAAAAGGTGCCGGGGTTCTACTGATGGCGCGCGTTCCTGTCTCCAATATCGGCTCGGTTCAAAGCCGCGCTGTTCCGACCGTCTACGATGACGCGAGCGGCGCGACGCTTGACGCCTTCGGCGGCGCGCAGGCGCGCGCGTTGCAAGAGGGCGCGCAGAAGATCGGCGCGGCCGGCGATCTGCTCGCCAAGCGCGCGCTCGAGATTCAGCAAGAGGATAACGAGCGCGAGGTTAAGAACGCCGACGTGCAACTGAGCCAGCGCATTCGGGCGATCACGCTCGGCGACGGCGAGAAAGAGGGCTATTTCTCGATGCGCGGCGAGGCGGCCGTGCAAGGGTACAAGACGACGGAAAAGGCGATCCGCGACGCGCAGCGCGAGGTTGCGGCGTCGATCAAGAATCCGCGCGCCCGGCAGGATTTCGGGCAGATTGCCGCCGGCCGTGTCGAGCGCGAGCTTGGCGGGCTCTCGCGCCACGTTGCCAAAGAGCGGCGCGTGGCAAACGACGCGGTGAGCGAGGCGCGCATAAAGGAAGCCGCCGACGATGCCGCCGGCGCCTATAACGATCCCAAGGTTGTCGGGCAGTCAATGGCGATCGTCCGGCAGGAAGTCATTGACATGGGCCAGCGCAACGGCTGGCCGCCGGAAGTGACGGCGAGCAAGCTGCAAGAAGCGGCCACCGTGTTACACCGGCAGGTTATCGAGCGCGCCCTGGTGAACGATCCCGCCGCGGCGGCGGCCTATTACAAGGCGAACAAGGACAAGATCGACGGGCGCGTGCGCGCCGATATCGAGAAGGCGCTGGAAACCGGCACCATGCGCCAGCAGTCGCAGGGCAAGGCCGACGAAATCATGGCGCGCGGGCTCGGCGAGCGCGAGGCGCTGGCGGAAGCGCGCAAGATCAAGGATCCGAAGGTGCGCGACGAAGTGGTGGCGCGGGTGTCCAAGCGGTACAGCGAGGCGCGCACGATCAAGGCCGGGGAGGATCGCGACCGGCGCGAAGGCGCTTGGAAGCATGTGCTCGGCGGTGGCTCGCTCGATGACCTGGCGCCGGCGCAGCTGGCGGCGATCGACGGCACGACGGTTTCGGCCATGCGGACGTTCGAAAACAACCGCGCCAAAGACGGGCGGGGGTACGCCAAGGCCACGGTGCCGGAAACCTATAACAAGCTCCATCGTCTGTTCATGGACGATAAAGAGGCGTTCGCGGATTACGATATCAACCAGCATATCGGCGAGCTTGATGAGCGCGATTATCAATACTGGCTTCGGGAACAGCGCGGCCTAGACAAGAAGGCGGAGGCCGACAAGGCCCGCGGCGCGAGCTACACGCTCGGCGATCGCATGGCGGTGGAATACATGAAGGCCGCCAAGATCGATCCGAACAAGAAGGGCGCGAACGCGGAGAAGGCGCAGAAGGTCTATAACGCGGTTCGGTCTGTGGTCGATGAGTTCCACAAGGACGGCAAGAAGCCGACGCGCGAGGATATCAAGAAGTCGCTCGATCAGCTTTTCATTTCGGGTGAGATAAAGGGCTCGGGCTTCGCCGGCATATTCGCCGACTCCGGCCGGTTCTTCGAATTCGCCGGCGGCAAGGACGCCAAGAAGTTCGTGATTACCGACGTGAAGGGGCAGGAACAGGCTATCGCCGGCGCAACCGGCGTGCCGGTCGAGCACGTCGGGAAGATCGCGGAAGCCCTTAAGGCGCGCGGCAAAGAGCTTAATTTCGTGAATATCCAAACGGTTTGGGAAGAGGCGCAGCGTGGCAAACGATGATCTCGGGTTTGACTTCGGCGCTGCGGCCGATCGGATCGTAAAGCGCGACGAACAACCCAAGACCGATTTCGATTTCGGGGCGGCTGTCGATTCCATCGATTCGTCGGCCGCCGCCATGTCGCTCAAGAGCGCGGAAGGCGTCAACCCGGATCAGGCGGCGCGCGCGCGCGCCCTGGCGAAGCGGTCGGGCCTGCCTGCGCCCGCGGTCGAGGGTAACGAGGACGCCGTTGAATCCGAACTGAACGGCGCGGCCGCGCGCAAGGCGCTCGAGACTTCGCCGATGACGCGCGCGTTTTTCGGCGATCCCGAAAACGCCAAGCTGGCGCACGATGACGTTGAATCGCTCGGCCTGTTCGAATCCATTTGGCGGTACGGCGGCAACGCGCTCAAGCGCGGCGGGCTGCGCGTGGGGCAGGGCGGAGCGCAAGCCCTGGCGGAAGGCGCGGCGACTCGTTCGCAGGACTCGGCGCGCTCGTTCGGTGAAATTCTCGATGCGGTGACGCTGGACAAGCCGACATTCAACCCGATCGACGTGGTGCATGCGGCAGGCCGGTGGCTGTCGTCGTACATGGGCGGCAATGACGAGGCGGTGGCGAAGGAACGTCTCGCCCAGGTCGGCGAGTTGCGCAAGAAGATCGCCGCCATTCCCCTGTCGCCGGCCGCCACGAAGTCGCGCGACGCGATTATGAAGGCGGGCAAGGACGGGCTGCTGCCGGCGATCGAGGCCGCGGTGTCGGACCCGGCCGGCACGCTCGCGCTGGGCGCGGAAGTCGGCGCGGAGTTCGTGCCGCAGATTGCGGCCGCAACGGCGGTCACGGCCGGCGCACGGTCGCCCACGGCGGGCGCGTTCGCGCTCGGCGGGCTGTCCGGCCTGACTGAGCGGTATGTGTCGCCGGCGGAGTTCCTTCAAAAGAAGGGCGTCGATCTGTCGGACCCGGCGCAAATCTCGATGGTGCTGGCCAACCCGAAGCTGATGCGGGACGCGGCGAGCTTCGGATTCACGCGCGGCATGATTATCGGCTCGTTCGATACCGTCACCGGCGGGCTTGCTGGCGAGGCGTTCGGCGGGCCGATCCGCAACATGCTTACGCAAATGGCGATCCAGATGGCGGGCGGAGGCGGCGGCGAGGCCGCGGCGCAGTACGCTACTGAGGGCAAGATAGATTGGGGCGAGGTCGTTCTGGAAGCGGTCGGCGAGCTTGCCACGGCGCCGTTGGACGTGGTGGGCGTCGGCGGCCAGTATTGGCAGAACACGCGCGCGGCCGATCGCGCCAAGGCGGCGAAGGAAATCACTGACGAAGCACACAAGGCGGCCAAGGCGAGCGCGCTGAATGAGCGCGCACCGGACAAGGCCGCGGAGCATCGGGCCGCCGTTTTGCGCGCCGCCGGTGTGGACAAAATCGCAATCCCGGCCGACAAGCTGGTGGAGTTCGCGCAGTCGAGCGCGGACGATCCAAACGAGGTCATGCGCGCGCTCGGCGTCGAGGATCAGGTTGACGATGCGCTGGCGCTGGGCGGCGACGTGGAGGTTTCGTCGGAAGCCTTCGCGGAGCACGTCATGGGGCAGGATGCGTATGTGACGCTCGCCGATCACCTGCGCATGGAAGCGGACGGGCTCACCGCGGCGGAAGCGGAAGAATGGCAGTCGCACGGTTTGCAGGATGAAATCGAGCGCATTGCCGCGGAGACGGAAAAGGAGTTCGGGCCGGAAGCCGCGGAGATAGCGCAGATTCAGGCCGACGTAGAGGCGCAATTGCGCGCGGCGGGCGAGGCGTCTGACACGGCGCAGTACGGCGCGGCGCTGCTCGCCCAGCGGTACGCCACGCGCGCCCAGCGCGCCGGTATGTCGCCGCTGGCGATGTGGCAGCAGGACAACGTGCAAGTCGCCGGCGCGCAGCAGGCGGAGAACGTCGATAATTTCACGATCCTGTTGGACAAGGCGCGCTCGGCGGACCCGGAGAAGTTCCTGGGCTTGTCGAAAACGCCGACGCTGGACGCGCTCAAGGCAATGGGCGGCGTCGATCCCAACGGCCGGTTTGCCGCTGAGTTGAAGGCGGCGGGCGTCACGGCCAAGACTCGGCCGGGGCTGTTCAAGCGCGGCGGCATCGGCGCGACGGCGGACGACCGGCAGGGCGATATCGTGGGCGGCGCCGCGGAAAAGGGTGTCGGCGAGGATAACCTGACGCCTTCCGAATTGCCGTTTCTCGAGGCCGGCGAGGATGGGTATATCGCGCCGGACGATATCGTGGCGGCGGTGCGCGATGAGCTTGCGGGCGCTCCGCGCCGTACGCCGGAACAAGAGTCGGACCTGGCGGCGTTCGCCGGCGACGTTGACCAGCTAAACGCCATTCTCGAGGCGGCCGGGCTGTCGGTGAATTCGCCTGACGCGGACATTCGCGCGGCGTATGAGGCGGCGACGGGGCGGGTTTATGAACAGGCGG
>JAYNJY010000236.1:0-4437 GCA_038110665.1 Rhodospirillaceae bacterium
GCGGTGCGCTGGCCGGCCGGCCTGTCCAGCGCGGCGGCCCAGCCGAGCCAGGGCTCGGCCGGCACCAGCGCGTCCTTGTGGCCGAGCCGTTCCAGGAGGTTGTCGATGCGCCGGAGCCAGCGGCTCGGCACCGTGGGCGTGCCGCCGACGCGCTCGGCGCGGGTCAGCACGACCTCGGCCGCGCCCAGGCCTTGGACGAAGTCGTGCGCGGTCAGGCCAAGACGCCGTTCCGGCTGCGGCAGGCCGAAGGCGGCCATCATCGGCCGGCTCATCCACGGGTTCGCCGCCGCTTCCGGCGGCCAGGTGCCCTCGTTGAGACCGCCCAGGATGGCGAGGTCGGCGCGTTGCAGCCGCGCCTCCAAGAGCCCCCAGATGAAAAGCCTGGGATGGCTGCCGAAACTCGGCCGGACCACGCGGCCGGCCAGCGCCGCCTCGAATAACGTGGCGAAGTCGCCGGGCGAAATGGCGCCGACGGCATCGAACGCACGCGCCGCCTCCGCCAGTTCCTCGATCAGGCCTGCCGCCTGTTCGCCGGCGTCGCCGTGCCAGAGCGCGTCCGCGCCGCTTTCGCTATCGCATGCCGCCAGCCGCTCGGCCGTTGCGGCCTGCGCGCGGACCAGTTCAGCCAGCGGGCGGCGGTCCGAGAGCGCTTCGGCGAGCGGCGCCAGCGCGGTTTCGAGATCGTCGATGAAACCCGGCAGTTCGGGCATCCGTGTCTTGGCTTCGGCGACTGCCTCGGCGAGCGCGGCCCTGAGACCTGGAATGCCGGGCGCGGGTGCGGGTCCCCTGAGCACGGCGATTTCGAACGCGCGCGCCAGTTGCCGGCATTCGGCCCGCCGGCGGCCGAGGCCGGCGAGCGGATGCTTCAACAGCGCCAACAGCGTTACCGGCCGAAGCCGGTCGGCGGCGGCCGACGCGACAAGACGGAGGAAGGCACCGGGCGGCGTCTCGGCCAAAGGTTGGCCGGCGGAGTCGTCGATCTCCACGTTCCAGCGCCTGAGCGCCGCGGCGACCCGGCGCGCCAGGCCGCGGTCGGGCGTGACCAGCGCCGCCGTGCGGCCCGGCGTTTCGAGCGCACGGCGCATCATCAAGGCGATGGCGTTGGCCTCCTCGGCCGGACCGGGACAATCGAGGCGGGTGACGCCGGCGAGCGCGTCGGCGACGGCACGGGCGTCTATCTTCGCCGCCCCGCTCCTCCCGGCCGGTGCCAAGGCGGCGTTGACCAGCCTGGTGCGCGCCGATGCTGTCGGCGCGGCGGGCGCAGCCGGCCAATCGGCGACGTCGCCGCGCGCCACGCCCAGATGCCGGATCAATTGTGCCATGCCGTATTGGGGATGCGATGGTGCCAGGTTTTCCCAGACATCTTCGGGCGCTTCGCGGTCGAGCCCGGGCAGCACCACGGCGCCCTCGGGCAGGCGCGCGATGACGGCGAGCAGATCGGCGGTCGCCGGGATCGAGCCGGTCGACCCGGCGGCAATGACGGGAATCGCCGGCGGCGAATTGGTCCAGGCGCGGCTGCGTGCTTCGAGCAGCATATTCCGGCGCAGCGCCGCGTCGACGGCGCCGGTTTCCGCCAGGATGCCGGGCCAGAGCTCGGTCAGCAGGGTCAGGAACTGCAGCGTGATCTTCCAGTGGTCGGCGAAGTCCTCCGGCACCAGATCGGCGAGCGCGGCGAAATCGAGCCGTTCGGTATGCACCTGGTCGAGCAGCCGCGCCAATTCGGCGGCGAGGAACATTGCCTGTTCCGGGCTTTCCGGATGGTCCGGCCTGGCCATGATCAGTCGCGCCAGCATGAGCTGGCGCCTGAGGCCGGAGATCGCCGGCTGCTGCAATAGCACGTCGTCGCCGGGGCCACCGGTGAAGGCATCGCTCTCGATCACCAGTTCGTCGTCGTCCATGTCGCCGAGCGGCATCATCCGCGGCAGCATCATGGCGCGGCCGGCGCCGAGGCGGAGGAAGGCCTCGCGCAGTGCGCGCGCCGCACGCCGTGTCGGCAGCAGAACGGTCATCGCCGCCAGTAGCTCGGCACGTTCTTCCGCCTGGCGCCAGAGCCCCGCCGTGAGCGCGTCGACGAAGGGCCAGCCCGGCGGGATGGTATAGACGCGGGCGGGTCGGGTATCGGGCGCAGCCATCGGGGGTCCGGCGCTAGCGGCGTTGTTTGCCGGGATAGCGGATCTTGAGATAGGCCTCGGCCTCGGCGAGGCCGTCCGGGGTGCCGATATGGAACCACTCGCCGTCATGGACGATGCCGTAGAGGCGCTCCGCTTCGAGCAGGCGGTCGTAGACGAGGTTCAAGGAAAAGGCGCGGTCGGGCGTATCGGCGAAGACTTCGGGCTTGAGGATCTGGATGCCGGTGAACAGCCAGGGCGCGACCTCGAGCTCGGGCCTGCGCTTGAGCCGGCCGTCGGTGTCGCAATTGAAATCGCCGCGCCCGGTGTAACCGTAGGCGTCGACGGTGGAATGCAGCAGCAGCAGGCCATCCATGGTGTCCGGGTCCCAGATCGCGGCCATGCGTTCAAGCGCGTCGGTCGGGCCGTTGAGCCAGAAGGCGTCGGCGTTGACGACCCAAAAGGGTTCCGTGCCGAAATGCGAAAGCGCATGTTTGACGCCGCCGCCGGTCTCCAGGAGGTCGTCCTCGCGCGAAATGGCGATGGCCGGCGTCTTGCGCTTCGCCAGGTGCCGCTCGATCTGTTCCGCCAGGTGATGGGTGTTGACGACGGCGAAATCGACGCCGGCATCTTCCAGCCGGTTGAGGGCTTGGTCGACGAGCGGGCGGCCGTCGACCGGAACCATCGGTTTCGGCGTGCGATCGGTGATCGGCCGCATGCGAATGCCGCGGCCGGCGGCCAGCACCATGGCTTTTTTCGGTATCGACGCCACGTTCACTCCTTGTTATCCGGGCGGCGGCGGTGCTCCGGCGCCAGGTAGGTTTGGAGCCATCCAGCGACGGGAGCCAACGCCGGCTCGGCGAGGGCGCGTTCGAGCAATCGCCACACCCTCGGAATATGCACCAAGTAATCCGGCTTTGCATCCCGCCGCCAAAGCCGGGTGAAGATGCCGATCACCTTGGCATGGCGTTGCGCGGCGAGGATGGCGAAGTCGCGCCGGAACAGGGCTTCGTCGATACCTGGGAAGGCAGCGAGGTAGCGCGCCAGCATGTCGGCATGGAAGGCCGGCTCGATGTCGCGCCGCGCGTCCTCGACCAGCGACATCAGGTCGTAGGCGGCGTGGCCGGCGAGCGCGTCCTGGAAATCCAGCAGGCCGCAGGCGGCGAGGCCGGTCCTGTCCCGGAGCCACATCAGGTTGTCGACATGGAAATCGCGGAGCACCAGCACCGGCGGTGCTTGCAGCACCGGTGCCATGGCTTCGCGCCAGGCGGCGACATAGGCGTCGCGGCAGGCCGCGTCGGTATCGCGGCCGAGCGCGGCGGGCATGAACCAATCCGTCAGCAGCAGCGCCTCGGTCAACAATCTTTCTGCGTCGTAGGGCGCGAGACCCGCCGGGACGGCCTCGGCGGCGGGGCGGCCGTGCAGATCGGCCAGCAGGTCGACGGCGAGTTCGTAGAGTGCCTGCTCGTCGCCGCCGGACGCGAGCATGCGGGTATAGGTGTCGTTGCCGAGATCTTCCAGCAACAGCAGGCCGGCGGCCGCATCCTCGGCCAGCACCCGGGGCGCGGAATAGCCGAGCCCGGCGAGATGCCGGGCGAGGCGGGCGAACGGGCGGACGTCCTCCATCGGCGGCGGCGCATCCATCAGGACGGCGCGTTCGCCGCCCCGAGTCAGGCGGTCGTAGCGGCGGAACGAGGCATCGCCGGCGAGTTTCCGCCGCTCCGCGTCGCCCCAGCCGTTGGCGGCCAGGAACCGGGCGATGAGGTCGGCCCGCTCAGGCATGGATCGCACCCTCGTCGATGCTCTCGGCGAGCTTGGCCATCCAGCGGCCATGGCCGGTCAGGGTGGCGCGCCGGGATTCCGGCCGTGTTCCGGCTTCGAGGCGGACATCGAGGCGGTCGGCCGGCAGCAGGTCTTCCAGTCGCTCGGCCCATTCGATCAGCGTGATACCGTCGCTAAAAGCCTCCTCGATCCCGAGTTCGAGCGCCTCGTCGGCGTCCTCGATGCGGTAGAGGTCGAAATGGTAGATGTCGCCGGCGCGGCTTGGATAGGTCTGCAGCAGGGTGAAGGTCGGGCTCGGCACCTCCTCGTCGGCGTCGGCGAGGTGGCGGATGAAGGCGCGAGCGAAGGAGGTCTTGCCGGCGCCGAGACCGCCCAAGAGCGCGATCACGTCGCCCGGACCGGCGCGCTCGGCGATGCGCGCGGCGAGCCGGCCGGTGGCGGTCTCGTCGGCGAGTTCGTAGACGCGTTCGGCGCGCTCGTCGTTGAACATCATGGTCAAATTTGTATAGATCGGACGGTGGCCTCACAAGGGGCCGTAAATCTAGAA
>JAYNJY010000236.1:4447-4746 GCA_038110665.1 Rhodospirillaceae bacterium
CCGGACCGAACGACGCAAACCATGGAAATCGAACCCGCAACCATATCCGCGACCCCGCCGGGCGGCCGTTTCGACACCGATATCGCCATCGTCGGCGCCGGACCGGTCGGGTTGTTCGCGGTGTTCGAGTGCGGCATGCTCGGCATGTCCTGCCATGTGTTCGACGCGCTTGAAACCGTCGGCGGGCAATGCGCCGCGCTCTACCCGGAAAAGCCGATCTATGACATCCCGGCACTGCCCGAGGTCTCCGGCCGCCACTTGGTCGACCGGCTGGTGGCCCAGGCCGCGCCCTTCCATCC
>JAYNJY010000237.1:0-4744 GCA_038110665.1 Rhodospirillaceae bacterium
CGTCTCGCCAAGGCGGGCGCCAAGCCGCAGCGCAAGGAAGACCCCTGCCAGCTCGCCAAGGCACGCAAGAACGCCGCCCAGCAAGCCGGCATGCGCGCCGCGCACGAACGCGACGGTATCGCCATGGTCAGGTTCCTGGCCTGGCTCGACGGCTATGCCGCGAACGGCCTCGTCGGGGAAATCGCCGCCGCCGACAGGCTCGAGGGGTTCCGCCGCGAACACGACCTGTTCCGGGGCTTGAGCTTCCCGACGATTTCCGGCGCCGGGCCGAACGGCGCCATTGTCCACTACCGGGTCACGCCGGCGACAGAGCGCGTGCTCGAGGCGGGCAACTTGTATCTCGTCGATTCCGGCGCTCAGTATCCGGACGGCACCACCGACATCACCCGCACGGTGGCGGTCGGCCGGCCTTCGCCAGAGATGCGGAGGCACTTCACGCTGGTGCTCAAGGGCCACATCTCGCTCGCCCGAGCGGTCTTTCCCAAGGGCACGTCGGGCAGCCAGCTCGACGTGCTGGCGCGTTCGGCGCTATGGCGGGCCGGGCTCGATTACGACCACGGCACCGGCCACGGCGTCGGCAGTTACCTGAGCGTGCACGAGGGGCCGCAGCGCATTTCCAAGATGCCCAATTCGGTCGCGCTGGAGCCGGGCATGGTGATCTCCAACGAGCCGGGCTACTACCTGTCCGGCCGCTACGGCATCCGCATCGAGAACCTGGTGCAGGTCGCCACGGCGCCGGGCGCCGCCGGGGAAGCCGGCTATCTCGGCTTCGAAACGCTCACCCTGGCGCCCATCGACCGCAACCTGGTCGCCGCGGAATTGCTCGACGCCGACGAGATCGGATGGCTCGACGACTATCACGCGCGCGTGTCGGCGACGCTCTCGTCACGGCTTTCGAACGATGACAGGGCCTGGCTCGCGGCGGCGACGTCGCCGATCTCGTAAAGATAAACCGGAGTCTTGTCGAAGTCGTCGGCATGCACCGTGTCGGCGGCGCGCCAGTCCGGCATGGCGAAGGTCTGCGACAGCACCAGCGCGCCCGGCGCCAGCTCGGCGGCCAGCTTCCTGGCCAGCGGCGGCATCAGGCCGCCGGCGAGATAGCACACCACCAGCCCGGCGTCGGCGAGCGGGTCGGTCATGAAGTCGCCGCGCCGGAACGTCAGGTTGGCGCGCGGCCTTAGCGCCAGACGCAGGCGCGAGAACGCCCACGGCAACGGCGAGCGTTCGATGCCGATCACCTGGTGGTCGGGATAGGCAAGGGCGAGCGCGGCGGCGAGCCCGCCCCAGCCGGAGCCCAGGTCGTAGATCACGGCGGCCCTGCCTTCGGCCGGCGCCGGCAGGCGGCGCGGCAAAAGCCGCAGCATGGCGCGCCGGACCACGGCCAAAGTCGGCACCGGCGGCGCGCCGGCGATCAGCGTGAAGGCGAACATCAGTGCGATGGCGCCGAGACCGAGCGCCAGCGCGAGTGCCTCGATTGACGGGAATTCGTTCATTTTCGCTGCTTTTGGGCCGTGGGAAACAGTTGTCTTCGCCACGAATGTAGATAAAAGCCTCGTAAGATTCGACAGGGAAGCAACAGAATCTCTAAATGGCTCTTTTTGGGTTCGGCAAGAAACCGAAGAAGAAGCCCCTCGGCCCGCCGCAAGATCCGAAATGGACGCATGGCGAGGGTGGGCGGTTTCCCAAATTTCTCGATTTCGACCCCGAGGCCGCCGGACTGAGCGGCAAGTCGGGTGTCTATGCGATTTGGCACACCGGCTTGCAGCCGGGCTGGGTCTATATCGGCCGCAGCCCCGATCTGGCGCGCACCTTCTTCGAGCTCGGCGACAACGACGAAATCCTGGAGTACCGCAACCGTGGCGCGCTCTATGTCTCGTGGTACTACATCCGCGACGACTTCCAGGACGGCGTCGTCACGTACCTGACCAAGGCGCTCAAGCCCAAGGTCGACAATCCGCAATTGAAGTCCGAGGAAGACGTCGAGATGGTCGCGGTGTTCCCGCCCGGCATGGCGCCCAAGGAAGACGCGCCCAAGCCCGGCGCCGACCAAGCCCAAGGCGTAAGCGCCCAGGCCCGAACCGTCCAGCCCGAACGGCCGCGCGGCATATCGGCGCCTGGCTTGAGATACCCGTCTGTCTCGGCGCCTTCAGCCACGCTAGTATATCGCGACAAATCTGAGTTTCCCGGCCGACTTCAGGCGAATACTCTGGGAGAGTCTCTTGCGTTCGCGAATCCACCAATTGGTTTTGTTCATCGGATCGATGGCAATCGCAGCGCCTGCCGTTTCGGATTCCTGCATTCCGATCGCCTATTGGCGGACCACATTGGCGTCGGATGTCGTTCTCTCACTGGTCCTCGAGATGTACGAAACCGCCGGCATATGGGCGACCCCGGCCGAAGTGCCGCTGAAGCGTGGCGAGGAAATTCTCATCAAGGGTCAGGGCGCCGCCGACGTGGTGCGATCGGGCATATTCATCGATGCAAATCGGGTTGCCGTCGTCAATGTGCCGACGCCGCTGCTCAAGTCGAAGATGGTTCTCATATACGACCGCGATGTCCACGTCGCGCTGATCGACCTCGACAGCCTGCGAAACGCACAAATCGGCGTTTACCTGGGCGAATACTACGCCGCCGCGGAAGTCCGCAACCTCGGTGCATCGCCGTTCACGGTGAACAGCTTCGAGACGGTCGTGCACATGATCGCGCATAAGCGGCTTTCGCTCGGCGCCATCCCGCTAAGCTCGCTAAGCTCGGCAAGGCGGATCATGGATGTGCCGGCGCGCATCGAAACCGCCCCCTTGCGCACTCAATCCTACTACCATGTCTTGCCGAAACAGTATGCGCATCTTGTCCAGCGCCTGGATTCGGTTTTGAAAACAGTGATCTCACGCGGCACGTTCGAGGCTCGGCTGGCCGCCGCGCAAGCAAAGCTCTGGGCCCCGAGGAAGCGCGGCGACCCGTGACCGGATATCGCCGGGCGTAAGCCTCCAGGTCCGCGCCGCCTCAGGCGGCGTCCTTGCAGTTCATCTCCACGATGTCGGCGATCTCCGCCATGATGGCGTTGAGGTCGAAGTCCTTCGGCGTGTAGACCCGGCTGACGCCGGCGGCCTTGAGCACGTCGGCGTCGGCGGCCGGGATGATGCCGCCGCAGACCACCGGCACGTCGGCGAGCCCGGCCGCCTTGAGCCGCGCCATCACGTCCGAGACCAGCGGCACGTGCGAGCCCGACAGGATCGAGAGCCCGATCAGGTGCACGCCCTCCTCGAGCGCCGCCTGGACGATTTCCTCCGGCGTCAGGCGGATGCCTTCGTAGACGACCTCGAGGCCGGCGTCGCGGGCACGCACGGCGATCTGCTCGGCGCCGTTGGAATGGCCGTCGAGACCGGGCTTGCCGACCAGAATTTTTATGCGCCCGCCGAGCTTGGCCGAGACCGCGTCGACGCGCCGGCGCACCTCGTCCAAGGCCGCCGCCGGCGCCGTCTTGGCACCGCCGACACCGGTCGGCGCGCGATATTCGCCGTAGACGCTTCGGAGTGTCTGGCCCCACTCGCCGGTGGTGACGCCGGCGTGGGCGCAAGCAATGGAGGCTTCCATGATGTTGGCGCCTTCGCGCGCCACGCGTTCGAGCTCGGCGACGGCCGCTTCGGCGGCCTTTGAGTGGCGCGACGCGCGCCATTGGGCGAGCAGTTCGAGCTGACGCTCCTCGGCGGCCGGATCGACGGCGAGGAACGAATCCTCGCCCGCCGCCAGCGGCGACGGCTCGCCTTCCTGGAACTTGTTGACGCCGACGACGACCTGCTCGCCGGCCTCGATGGCGGCGAGGCGCCGGGCGTTGCTCTCGACCAGTTGGCGTTTCATGTAGCTCTGCTCGACCGCGGCGACGGCGCCGCCCATGGCGTCGATCCGTTCGAGTTCGTCCAGCGCCGCCGCCTTCAGCTCCGCGACCTTGGCGGCGACGGCGGTCGAGCCCGCGAAGATGTCCGGATATTCCAGGAGGTCGGTCTCGTAGGCGACGATCTGCTGCAGGCGCAGCGACCACTGCTGGTCCCACGGCCGCGGCAGGCCGAGCGCCTCGTTCCAGGCCGGCAGTTGCACAGCGCGGGCGCGCGCGTCCTTGGAAAGCGTCACCGCCAGCATCTCTAGCAGGATGCGGTAGACGTTGTTCTCCGGCTGCTGTTCGGTCAGGCCGAGGGAGTTCACCTGCACGCCATAGCGGAAGCGGCGCATCTTCTCGTCCTCGATGCCATAACGTTCGGCGGTGATCTCGTCCCATAGCTCGGTGAACGCGCGCATCTTGCACATCTCGGTGACGAAGCGGATGCCGGCGTTGACGAAGAACGAGATGCGCCCGACCACGGCCGGGAAATCGTCGGCCGGCACCTGGCCCGTCGCCTTGACCTTGTCGAGGATGGCGACGGCGTTGGCGAGCGCGAAGGCGAGTTCCTGCTCCGGCGTCGCGCCCGCTTCCTGCAAATGGTAGGAGCAGACGTTGACCGGGTTCCACTTCGGCAGTTCCTTATAGGTGAAGCTGACGGTGTCGGCGGTTAGTTTCATGCTCGCTTCCGGCGGGAAGATGTAGGTGCCGCGCGAGAGGTATTCCTTGATGATGTCGTTCTGCGTCGTGCCGGCGAGCAGCTTGCGCTCGGCGCCCTGGCGCTCGGCGGCGGCGATGTAGAGCGCCAACAGCCAGGCCGCCGGCGCGTTGATGGTCATGGACGTGTTCATCTCGGCCAGCGGGATGCCG
>JAYNJY010000238.1:0-4712 GCA_038110665.1 Rhodospirillaceae bacterium
GGCCATCGTCTGGCTCGGCCTCGCGCCCGGCTTCATCCATTTCTGCCGCCCGCCGCAATCCCGGCCGGCCCTGCCGATGATGGCGCTGAGCGGCCTTTTCTACGCGGTCTTCTTCGGCGCGCCGGCGTTCCTGGCGCATTTTCTGATCGGCTCCGGAGCCGCGCACGACGATCCGCGCATCGCCTTCTATGCCTACTCCTACGTCAAGGAAGTCAGCGCCGAGGCGCAACTCCTGGTCATCGCCGCCATGGTGCTGATGTTCGGCATCTGGACGGTATTCGAGCGCGTGTTCGCCACCAAGCTGCCCCGGTTTCGGCTGCCGAGCGCAAGCGATGGCGCGCTGCAGATCGCGGCCTGGATTTTGGCGCTCGCCAACCTCGCCTATCTCGGCGTCGACGGCATCGCCCGGATTCCATCCATTGGGCAGTTCCTGAAACCGGCCGGCTACGTCGCTTTCGCCGCGTTCTATCTGCTCCGCAGCAGCGGCCGCCTGCCCAGGTGGCAGGCTTGGCCGTACTTCTTCGGCGTGCTGCCGGCATGGATCGCGACCCAGGCGGCGACTGGGTTTTTGTCGGCAACACTGCTGCTGGTCATGCTCTGGCTGGCCCTGCGCTTTTATACGAAACACGTGCTGCCGTGGCGGTCGGGTTTGGTTCTCGTCTTGCTGTTCATCCTGATCTACCCGAGCCTCGCCGCCTTCCGTTTCGAGTTCTGGTACGCGAACCCGAACAGTTCCCTCGGCGAGAGGATCGTCGGCATCGGCAAGGTGATCGCAACCAACGCCTTCAACTGGGACAAGGCACTCAGCAACGACACCCAGCGCTACGTGGGCCTGATCCGGCGCGTGGCGCTGATCCTGCCGTTCAGCCACGTGGTCGAGACGACGCCGGCGGAAGTTCCCTATTGGCAGGGGAACACCTACCGGACGCTGTTCACCGGCTGGATTCCGCGCGCGCTGTGGCCGGGCAAGCCGGAAGAGCGCTGGGGCAACGAGTTCGGGCGGCGGTACGGAATCCTGGCGCCCGAGGAACGCGAGATGTCGATCAACCTGCCCTGGATCACCGAGATGTACGCCAATTTCGGCCGCACCGGCGTCATCGTCGGGATGGCTCTTTGCGGACTGTTCCTCGGCTTTCTCAACCGGTTTCTCAATGCCCCCGGTGCCGGCGCCGGCGAAGTGGCGATCGCCGCCGGACTGTTGTTTCCGTTGTTCTACCAGGAGTCCAACTTCACCGTGATGACCGGCACCCTGATCCCGCAGATCGTCTGCTTCTGGATTTTCTTCGCCGTCATCTTCCGCCTGGCGGCGCCGACCGGCGCCGGGACACGGCCGCAATGACGCCCACCGAAAGCAAGCGCGGCGGCGGCCGGTTTCCTGTGCTGGCGGCTGTGGCCTGGGCCTGGGTCGCCGTGATGATGGTCTGGTACCTCTATCAATTCCGAGCGATCGCCAAGGCCGTTCTGGCGATGCTGCCGTTCGGTGCATAGGCGATGATGCGTCTGCGCCACCTCTGTGCGCCGCCGCTGCGCCTGGCGCATCGGCTGGTGCGGGCCGGGCGCGCGCGTCCGCCGCTGTTCCGCGCCCTGCTGTTCCACGACGTGCCGCTCGCCGAACGCGACAAGTTCGCCCGGCTGGTCGCCTACGTCGCGGCCGAGCACGGCACGCTGACACCGGCCGAAGCCGTGGCCCGGCTCGACCACGGAAATGCGGCGGCGGGCGGCGAAGCATCCGGAAAGACGCCGTGGAAGGTGCCTTGCCTGTTCAGTTTCGACGACGGCTTCGCGTCGAATTTCGACATCGCCGTCGACATCCTGGGCCGCCACGGTATCAAGGCGGCGCTCTTCGTCTGCCCGGGGCTTATCGATCTCACCGGCGATGCCCAACGCGACGCCGTCGCGGCGCGCGTCTTCGAGGGCCGGATCACCGGCGCCGACCTGCCGGCCGGGCAGCGGCTGATGACCTGGGACGAACTCGGCGAACTGAAGCGCCTCGGGCACGAGATCGGCAGCCACGGCATGTTGCATCGCCGCCTCGCCGGTCTCGATGCCGACTGCCTCGCCGAGGAGGTCGTCGGCAGCGGCGATCTGCTCGACCGGCGCCTCGGCCAGGACACCCAGTGGTACGCCTATGCCTTCGGCGACATCGCCAGCATCGACGCCGCCGCCATGCGGCGGATCGCCGGGCGCTACCGCTATTGCCGCAGCGGCCTTCGCGGCGCCAACGGCGCCGCCACGCCGGCACTGGCGCTGCGCGCCGACTCGGCCGCGCCCGCCGACCCGATGGGTTACCAGAAACTGCTGTTCGAGGGCGGCCTCGATTTCCTCTACCGCGACGCCGGCGGCCGCCTCGACGCTATGTTGCCTGACGTAACATGAGCGCCCTCTATTTCGTCCTGATGCTCCTTGCCGCCCTCGGCGCCGGCGCCCTGATGCTGCGCGCCGCCGGCGTCATCGGCCGGCTGGCGCGTCTCGAGGTGTTGGCGCTTTCCTTCGCGCTCGGTGTCGGCGTCGTCGGCTGGCTGGTGTTCTTCCTGGCGCTCGGCGGCCACATCGGGCCGGGCGCGCTGAGCGCTGTCCTCGCCGCGCTCGCGCTTGGCAGTGCCTTGCTGCTGCCGGGCCTGCGCCGCGCCGGCACGCCTTCGCCCGTCGCCGCCGGTCCGGTGCCGGGCCACGACTGGCTCCGTATCGCGCTATGGCTCGCCATCGCCGCCGCCCTCGGCAGCGACCTGCTCGAGGCCCTGGCGCCGCCGGTGGACGGCGATTCCATGGCCTATCACTTCGCCCTGCCAAAGGCGTTCCTCGCCGCCGGCAAGCTCTATCCGGTGTTCCAGGCGATGGAGGGCACCGTCCCGCTTTTGCAGCAAATGACCTACTTGGCCGCGCTCGGCACCGGCGGCGAGTTGACCATGACGCTCTGGACCATGGCGACGGGCTGGGGCGCGACGGCGCTGGTCTACGTGATTTCGCGCCGCTACCTGAGTGAAAACTGGTCACTGGCGGCGGCGCTGCTGTTCCTCGCCACGCCGGCCGTCATCTACAGCGCGGGCAGCGGCCAGGTCGAGGTGCGCGACGCCATGTTCGTGCTGGCGGCCGCCTTCTTCGCCGCCGAGGCCCGGCGCGACGGCGATTGGGGCAACGCTATGCTCGCCGGCGTCGCCGCCGGCTTCTTCATGGCGAGCAAGTACCCCGGCCTGATTTTCGCCTTCGCCTGCGGCTGCATGCTGCTGCTCCAGCGCCGTCCGCTGGCGCAATGCGCGGTCTACACCGCAGCCCTAATGGTGGCCGGCAGTCAGTGGTACGCGTGGAACTTTTGGATCACCGGCGATCCGGTATTCCCGGTGCTCTACGGCATCGTCGATTATCGTGCCGGCGTTCCCTGGAACGAAGGCATCCATGCCGTCTACCGTAACGCGGTGAGCGAAAAACCGCTGGCGAGCAACCTGTTTTGGTTTTTCGCCTATCCGTTCAAGGCCACGCTCGACCCGCTGCCGATCTTCGAATCGCGGCGCGTCGGCTTCGGCCCGTTCGCCATCGTCGTGCTGCCCTTCGCCGCGCTCGGCGCCTGGTTTCACCGCGACCGGTTGCTCAACCATCCGCTCGCCGTCTTCGCCGGCGCCTGCCTGATCGCCTACGCCGTCTGGTTCTTCATCGGGCCGTCGCAGCGGCTGCGCCACCTGCTGCCGGTCTATCCGCTTTTGCTGATCTGTTTCGCCGTCGCCGCCGAACGCGCGGCCCGCCGCCTGCCGGCACTATTGCCGGCACTGGCCGGCGGCATCGCCGCCGTGATCGTCGTGCAGATGATGGCGGTCGGGCTGTATTCCCTGAACTACGTTCGCTATGCGCTAAGCGGTTTCGATCGCGAGGCCTTCCTGCGGCGTAACCTGTCGGAATACGGTGCCGTCGCCCAGGCGAGCAAGTTGCTCGGACCCGGCGACCGTTTGTTGGTATCGACCCGCCAGCTCGTCTATCAATTCGACGTGCCGGTGTTCTATGCCAACCAGTACCAGCAGGACATCGTCGGCATCCACGCCAGGATCGTCGAGCCCGACAGGCTCTGGCACCAGATGCGGCGCCAGAAGATCACCCACATGCTGGTGCCTTACACCGAGGACAGCGAAATACCGAAGAGCCCGGAGCGGAAATACGCGCGCGTGTTCCACGACCTGCTGAGCCAGCGCTGCCTCGCGGTGGTCACCGAGATCGCCGCCAACTACATGACGTCGCGGACCTTGCCGGGGCTGGGGATGCAAAAAAATCGTTTGACCTTGGTGCGACTGACGCCGCAAACATGTCGCTACGAATAGACCGGATCGCGGCGCCCGGCGGCGCCGCGCCATCACATCCCACCATCGACTTCCCGACCAAGCCGAATCGGGCCGGAGACCTGCCATGAACACCCCGAAAATTCCCCCCGTGACCGAAGAGGAAAAGGCCAGTTGGCCGGCGCATGGCGTGGTCAAGCTGGAGAAGCCGTTCATCGACGCGCGCGGCACGATCCAGCCGCTGGTCGACGAGATGATGCGCTCGGCGGTGATGATCGAATCGAAGGCCGGCTCGATCCGCGCCAACCACTACCACAAGACCGACTGGCACTACTGCTACGTCATTTCCGGCCAGCTCGAATACCTGCACCGCCCGACCGGATCGACCGCCGAACCCGCCGTCATCGTCGTCAACGAGGGCGAGATGGTGTTCACGCCGCCGATGGTCGA
>JAYNJY010000239.1:0-4699 GCA_038110665.1 Rhodospirillaceae bacterium
GCCCGTCGGCGTGTTCTCCGCCGATGCCGACGGGGTCATCAGCTACGCCAACCAGACGCTGGCGCGCTGGCTTGGGGCGCCGCCGGAACGCCTGATCGGCGAGCCCTTCGCCGATTTCGTCGCCGATGTCGGCGACGACGGCGAGGTGACGCTGCGCGATTTCGAGGGCCGCACTTTCTTCGCCGCCCTCGAACAGTCGCAGAAGGACGCCGCCGACGGCGACATCGCCTACACGCGCTCGGTCGTCTTCCGCAACCTGATCTGGAACGACCCGACCGCCGGCCTGATCGAGGCCGTTACCGGCGAGCCGGCCCCCATCGCCGAAGGCGCCAGCGCCGGCGGCCTGGCAACCGACCTGCACGGGCTGTTCGACGAGGCGCCGGTCGGCATGGTGCTGCTCGACCCGGAAGGCAACGTGCGCGACGCCAACCGCGCCTTCCTCAAGATGCTCGGCCGCCACCGCGATGCCGTCACCGGCCAGCCGTTCTCGGACTTGCTGGCGCGCGAGGACCGCGGCGACATGTCGGGCGCGCTCTCCAAGATCGTCATGGGCACGGCGCGCGCCGCGCACCTCGAGGTGCGCATGCCCGGCATCGGCGAGCGCGAGTTCATGTTGTCCTTGTACGCCAGCCGCCTCGCCAATCCGGAGGGCGACGTCGAGGGCATCGTGCTGCACCTGATCGACAACACCGAGCAGAAGAACCTGGAAGTGCAGTTCGCCCAGTCGCAGAAGATGCAGGCGGTCGGCCAACTCGCCGGCGGCGTGGCGCATGACTTCAACAACCTGCTGACCGCGATGATCGGCTTCTGCGATTTGTTGCTGATGCGGCATGGGCCGGAAGACCCGTCCTTCGCCGACATCCAGCAGATCCGCCAGAACGCCAACCGGGCGACCAACCTGGTCAGGCAACTGCTGGCGTTCTCCCGGAAGCAGACGCTCGCGCCGGTGCGCCTCGACATCACCGAGGCCCTGAACGACCTCGCCAGCCTGCTCAGGCGCCTGATCGGCGAGAAGGTCGAACTGGTGCTCGACCACGGCCGCGAGTTGAAGCCGGTCAAGGGCGACAAGAGCCAGTTCGACCAGGTCGTCATCAACCTCTGCGTCAACGCGCGCGACGCCATGCCGGGCGGCGGCACCATCACGGTCCGCACCGAGAACGTCGCCATCACCGATCCGGTTCAGCGCGGCCACGACCTGATGGTGCCGGGCTCCTACGTGCTGATCGACGTCACCGACACCGGCACCGGCATCTCGAAGGAGCACATGGAACGCATCTTCGAGCCGTTCTTCTCGACCAAGGAGGCGGGCGCCGGAACCGGCCTCGGCCTGTCCACCGTCTACGGCATCGTGCACCAGTCGGGCGGCTTCATCTTCTGCGACTCGGCGCCCGGCGAGGGCACCACGTTCTCGATCTATTTGCCCGAGTTCGAGGAGCCGGCCGCCGCCGAGGGTGTCGAGCCTGCGATGCCGGCGGCGAAACCGTCGCCGGCCTGCGCGCCGGAACTGCCGCTGGCGCCGAAACCCGAAGAGACGGCGAAGGATCAGGGGCCGCCGCCGGAGGCCGACCTCACCGGCGTCGGCACCGTGCTCTTGGTCGAGGACGAGGATGCGGTCCGCATGTTCGCGACCCGCGCGCTCCGGAACAAGGGCTACACCGTCTTGGAGGCCGCCAACGGCGAGATGGCCTTGGATGTGGTCAATGCCACGGACGAGAAGATCGACATCATCGTCTCCGACGTGATCATGCCGGGCATGGACGGCCACACCTTGGTTGGGTTGTTGCGCCAGGAACTGCCGGGCGTAAAGGTGATCTTGATGTCGGGCTACGCCGAGGACATGTACCGAGACGAGATCGGCCGCGACGCGACGCTGCATTTCCTGGGCAAGCCCTTCACGCTCAACGACCTGGCGCAGAAGGTCAAGGACGTGCTGGCCGAATAGGCTGCCCGGGACGGATACGGCGCGGGTAGGGCGGAAAATTCGTTTCGGCCCCGTTTCACCGGGAAGAATCCGATCCCGGTTTCAACGGCTTGAAAAAAAGTGATGAAACAAATCCGGCCCCGCCGGGTAGGGCAAGGCGGCCTTCTTCGATACCGGCGCCAACGCCTCCGCCAAGTCGGGAGATTGGCCCGGTCGAATCCGTATTCGCAATGTCCAATAGCGTGCCCGCGCCGGTCCGGCCGGCGCTGCCCGGATCATATAGGGCTTGATTTGAGAAAAGTAAAAAATTCCCAATTAAAGGATTAATTTTAAAAACCTCAGTTGCCGGGGGCCGCCCATTTTCTGGCGACATCGACGATTACCCGTTGGAACGCTCTCTGGACATTGTCGTTGATGGAGCCTTCATTGGGAAAGGCGACCATTTCGAAGCAAAACGTTCCGTCGATGTCAGCGAAATGGCTTTTCGCGATTCTTTCGCCGGTGCGCGTTACGGCCATTATGTCCAGAGATACTGTCGTTCGCGTATCCCAATAATTGCACCAGCGGTTTTGGGTGGGTTGTGACCACAGCGCGATCTTGGCTGTAACTTCGAGGGCCTTGTCGGATGCTGGAACGGCCTCGAACACGAAATCTAAGGCACGCCGCACGGTTTTACCGAATTCGCCCTTGAGGCGGAACTCGCTGGTCAATGTCGGTCCGGAAACGATGCCTCGGCGCTTGAGTGTCGCGGACCACAGCCGAGCGTCGCCGCGCTGCGCCTTCATCTGTATATTGGAAACCTTGATCCGGTGCGCATGTGCGATTTTTAGCGCCGGTCTTCCTCGACCTGCGGCATGTTGATGAACTTCACCCCACCGCTACTGATCTCGTTCAACGCGGCGCCGCTGCAGCCGGTCAGCGCCGTGATCGTGAGGGCTGCGAGGCATGAAAGAACTTGATCACGGATATTTCGGCCCTCTGCTTGCATCTACTCGCTCTTCCGGACTTTTTTCATTCAATCAATCAGAGAAAACAATATAGATGAGTAGCCAAGGGCGTAAACGTTCAACATATGCCATAATCAGGCCAACGGTGCGTATTTCGGGGGAGTGGATTCCCCCCTACAGGGGAGTTTCGGAGCCGCGCGAGCGTGAGCGCCGATGTTCCGATTTGTATCTTTTTTCACGAAACGTTCCGCGAACATAAATTGAATTTAAATTTTAAAACAATGGGTTATAAATTTCATTTGCAAATAAGAACAAAACAGGTACTTTTCCTCAGATTGATTCGCGGGTGTCCGCGTAGACAATAGCAGGAGAAGACAATGGCGCAGAACGCACTGAGGCTGGTGGAGACCGACAACGTGGACAAGTCCAAGGCCCTGGAAGCCGCCGTGGCGCAAATCGAGCGCGCCTTCGGCAAGGGTTCGATCATGAAACTCGGCGCCGATCAGGTGGTCGAGGCGGAAGCGATCTCGACCGGCTCGATCGGCCTCGACATCGCGCTCGGCATCGGCGGCCTGCCCAAGGGCCGCATCGTCGAAATCTATGGCCCGGAAAGCTCGGGCAAGACCACGCTGGCTCTGCACACGGTGGCCGAGGCCCAGAAGGCCGGCGGCACCTGCGCCTTCGTCGACGCCGAACACGCGCTCGACCCGGTCTATGCCCGGAAGCTCGGCGTCGACATCGAGAATTTGCTGATCTCCCAGCCCGACGCCGGCGAACAGGCGCTCGAGATCGCCGACACCCTGGTGCGCTCCGGCGCCATCGACGTGCTGGTGATCGATAGCGTCGCCGCATTGGTGCCGCGCGCCGAACTGGAAGGCGAGATGGGCGACACCCACGTCGGCCTGCAGGCGCGGCTGATGAGCCAGGCGCTTCGCAAGCTGACCGCCTCTGTCGCCAAGTCCAAGTGCATGATCATCTTCATCAACCAGATCCGCATGAAGATCGGCGTCATGTTCGGCAACCCGGAAACCACGTCGGGCGGCAACGCGCTCAAGTTCTATTCCTCGATCCGCATGGAAATCCGCCGCATCGGCGCCATCAAGGACCGCGACGAGGTGGTCGGCAACCAGACCCGCGTCAAGGTGGTGAAGAACAAGCTGGCGCCGCCGTTCAAGATGGTCGAGTTCGACATCATGTACGGCGAAGGCGTTTCCAAGACCGGTGAACTGCTCGATCTCGGCATCAAGACCGGCATCGTCGAGAAGTCGGGTTCCTGGTTCTCCTACGACTCGACCCGCATTGGCCAGGGCCGCGAGAACGCCAAGACCTACCTTCGCGAAAATCCGGAAGTGGCGAACGAGATCGAGATGAAGATCCGCCAGAACGCCGGGCTGATCGCCGAGGAGATGATGGCCGGTCCCGGCGGCATCGACGGCGACGAGGCCGACGGCGGCATGGACGACACGCCGGCCAACACCGACGACTGAGGCAGCTTCCCTTTTCCGCGCGCCTCCGTCCGTTTCCTTTGCCCAAGGGAACGGCGGGGACCCCCTCTCTAAACTCGGGCCGTCCCCGTTCATCCCCGGGGACGGCCGATTTGTTTCCGCGCCAACCGCTGGACAGGCACCGCCGCCGAGGCTAAAACCTCATGTCTGCGTGCGGTAAGCCTTTGAATCGCGCGGCAAACAACCTATCTCGAGAAGCGTTGGAACACCGTCGGAACCGAACCCCATGCAGAGCGTCAACGATATCCGCAAGGCCTTCCTCGACTACTTCGCCGCCAACGGCCACGAAGTCGTCGCCTCGTCGCCCCTGGTGCCGCTGAACGACC
>JAYNJY010000240.1:0-2735 GCA_038110665.1 Rhodospirillaceae bacterium
CCTCAAGGTCGGTCTCGGCCCGCGCGCCAAGGCGGGAGTGGCGCCTTAACATGGCCATTAAGAAAATCCTCATCGCCAACCGGGGCGAGATCGCCTGCCGGGTGATCAAGAGCGCCAAGCGTCTTGGGATCGCCACCGTCGCCGTTTACTCCGAGGCTGATGCGGCGGCGCTGTTCGTCGCCGAGGCCGACGAGGCACGCCTGATCGGCCCCGCGCCGGCGGCGCAGAGCTACCTGAACCAGGACGCCATCCTGGCGGCTGCGAAGGAGACCGGCGCCGACGCCGTCCATCCCGGCTACGGCTTCCTCGCCGAGAACCCACGCTTCGCCCACGAGGTCATCGACGCCGGGCTGACATGGATCGGCCCCAGGCCCAAGACCATCGAGGACATGGGCGACAAGGAACGGGCACGGGACATCGCACGCGCTGCCCACGTGCCGGTGCTGCCGGGCAGCCCGCGTTTCGGCAAGGGTGACACGGCCGGCGTCAAGGCGGCGGCCAAGGAAGTCGGCTTTCCGCTGCTCGTGAAGGCAGCGGCCGGCGGCGGCGGCATCGGCATGCGTCGGGTCGACGGACCGGACGGGCTCTTGGCCCAGGTCGAGACCACCCAGGCGCTGGCCGAGCGCAGCTTCGGCGACGGCACCGTCTATCTCGAATATTTCATCCCCAACGCGCGCCACATCGAAGTCCAGGTGTTCGGCTTCGGCGATGGCGGCGGCGTGCATCTCTACGAGCGCGACTGCTCGGTGCAGCGCCGTTTCCAGAAGGTCGTTGAGGAGGCGCCGGCGGCGCAAATCCCCGAACGCGAGCTCCGTGCCATGCGTGATGCCGCGATTTCGCTGGTCCATCACGAACGCTATACCGGCGCTGGCACCATCGAGTTCATCTACGACCGCGACAGCGACCACTTCTATTTCCTCGAGATGAACACCCGCATCCAGGTCGAACACGCGGTCACGGAAATGATCACCGGGGTCGATCTCGTCGGCTGGCAGATCGAACTGGCGGCGGGCACGTTCACGCCACCCAAGCAGGACGACATCGTCGCCCGGGGGGCGGCGATCGAATGCCGCATCTACGCCGAACGTCCGGAGAATAACTTCCTGCCGTCGCCGGGTGAGATCACCAAGTTCGAACTGCCGGCGGCGTCCGAAAGCTTGCGCATCGATACCGGTGTCCGCGCCGGCGACAAGATCACGCCCTACTACGACCCGATGATCGCCAAGCTGATCGCTAGCGGCGAGAACAGGCTCGGCGCCATCGCTGCCATGCTCGCCGCGCTTTCGGAGACGCGGGTCGAGGGGCCGTCGACCAATACGGCCTTCCTCGCCCAAGTGCTCGCAGACACGGTGTTCCGCGACGAGCTGCCCTCCACCGCCTACGTCCAGCAGTTCCGGGCCCGCCAAGGCGCCTGACAGCCCGCGCCCGCTTCGCTATAACGGAAGCGGGGAGGGCGACAATGCCGAAGGACAGCGATATCGAGCTACCGGCCGGCGACGCGGCTAGGGAGGCGGTCGCGGCCTGGGCGGCGGACTTCGATGCCGCGCTCGCCGCCGGCGATATCGCGGCGGCGGCGGAGCTTTTCGATGCCGACGGGCATTGGCGCGACGTGCTCGCCTTCGACTGGGACATCGTCACCGTCAGCGGCCGCGATGCCCTTCGCGAACGCCTCGCCGCCAGGCTGAAGGCGGCCCGGCCTCATGGCTTTCGACTCGCCGACAGGCGCTGGCCGCCTCGGCCGGTGGTCCGCGCCGGCCGGCAATGCCTGGAAGGTTTCATCCGGTTCGAGACCGCGACCGGGCCTGGCGATGGCGTCGTCCGTCTGGTGCCGGCAGGCGAGGCCGGTGGCTTTAAGGCCTGGATCCTGATGACCGCCCTGGACGCGATCAGGGGCCACGAGGAACACCTGAGCGAGGCGCGCGCCGGCGGCGACGCCTTCACGCGCGAGTGGGGCGGCGACAATTGGCTCGACATCCGCGAACGCCAGCGCGCCTATGCCGAGCGCGATCCGGCCGTGCTGGTCGTTGGCGGCGGCCAGGCCGGCCTCGCCGCGGCGGCAAGGTTGACGCATCTCGGGCTCGACACCCTGATCGTCGATAGCCTGCCTCGCATCGGCGACAACTGGCGGCTCCGTTACCATTCCCTCGTTTTGCACAACGAGGTCTACGTTAACCACATGCCCTACATGCCGTATCCGCCGACCTGGCCGACCTACATCCCGAAGGACCTGCTGGCCAACTGGTTCGAGTGTTACGTCGAGGCACTGGAACTGAACTACTGGCCGGCGACCACGTTCAAGTCGGGCCGCTACCTGGCGGCCGACGGTTGCTGGGAAGTGACGCTGGCGCGGGCGGACGGCACGACGCGCGTCATGCGGCCCAAGCACGTCGTGCTCGCCACCGGCGTCAGCGCCATTCCCGTAATGCCGGAACTCCGGGGGCTCGGCGACTTCGAGGGCACGGTGATGCATTCCGGCGCCTATACCGAGGGCCATGCCTGGAAGGGCAAGAAGGTGCTGGTCATCGGCACCGGCAACTCGGCGCACGACGTGGCACACGATCTCTACGCGTCGGGCGCCAAGGTGACCATGGTGCAGCGGGCGTCGACCCATATCGTCTCGCTGGCCGAGGCGCAGAAGCCCTACGCCATCTATGCCGAGGGTCCGCCAACGGCGGACTGCGACCTGCTCGCCATGTCAGCGCCCTATCCGGTGCTGAAGCGCGGCTACCAGATCA
>JAYNJY010000240.1:2828-4696 GCA_038110665.1 Rhodospirillaceae bacterium
GCATGACGCGCTCGAAGCGCGCGGTTTCCGGCTCAACGACGGCGTCGACGACTGTGGCTTCCAGATGAGCTATCTGCAGCGCGGCGGCGGTTATTATTTCGACGTCGGCGCCTCGACATTGGTTGCCGAGGGCAAGATCGGCATTCTCGACTACGCCCGGATCGAGACCTTCACCCAGGCGGGTACCAGACTCACCGACGGCACCGAGATTGCGGCCGACCTAGTCGTTTGCGCGACCGGCTTCAAGAACCTTCAGGACACCGCGCGGTTGCTGTTGGGCGACGATGTCGCCGAACGCATCGGGCCGGTGTGGGGCTTCGGCGCCGACGGCGAGCTTCGCAACATGTGGCGGCCGACGCCGCAGCCGGGGCTCTGGTTCATCGCCGGCTCGCTCGCGCAATGCCGCATCTATTCGAAATACCTGGCGCTGCAGATCAAGGCGCGTGAGGCCGGTTTGGTGCCTGCCAGTTAGGCGACGAGATGCTGATAGAGCGTGGTCGCGCCGAGCGCCACGGTGCCGATGCCGACGGCGGCATGCAGCGAATTGTTGACCCACGTCAGGGTCTGGGCGCTTTTCAGCGGCAGCGAGATGATCGCCGAGAACACCGCCATGCCGACGATGGAGCCTACGCCGAACAGCGCCACGTAGGCGAGGCCGAGCCAGATCGACTGCGCCGCCTGCGCGGCGAGCACGATCAGTGCCGCCGAGCCGGCCATGCCGTGCATCAGCCCGACGCAGAGTGCCCGGTACGGGTAGCCGGCCCGGTGCTCGTGCTGGTGATGGCGGGAATCGTGCACCTTCGGCGCTTCGCCGGCGTGCGAGTGGGCGTGGAAGTGGGTGACGCCGTCGGCGTGGCGGTGGGCGTGGAAGTGGATGCGGTCGCGCACCAGACGGCGGATCACGTCGGTGCCGAGCAGCATCAGCATGGCGCCGACCGCCGCTTCGAGGTAACCCGCGAGTTGCTCCGACAGCTGGGCGTCGAGCAACAGCACGACGGTGCAGACGATGAACAGCGTCAGCGTGTGGCCGAGACCCCAGGCTGCGCCCTGGCGCGCCGCCTGGCGGAACGAGGTGGTCCGCGTCGCCAGCGAGGCGACGGCGGCGACGTGGTCGGGTTCGAAGGCATGGCGGATGCCGATCAGGAAGCCCAAAACCAGGATCGAGAACATGATTCTTTCACTCCGTTCGCAGCGCCCCCCGCGGCCATTTCGTTGTGGAGCGATTCCTCGGGCGGCGCAACATGTTTCGGTTCGGCACCCTGGCATTCCGCGATGTCTGAGGCGCATATGGCTGTGAGCGCGGCTTAGTGGCGAAAATTTTAGTATTAAAGTATACGAATATAATTTATAGTTCGTTGACAGCACTGCCGGGGAGGAAAAGGTGGCGCGCCAGAAGACATCCAACCGCAAGCCGGGTGGCAAACCGGCACCCACGTGCATTCTCGCCGATGCGCCAGCCCAGGGCATCCGCCAGGTCATCGATGCCGAGGGCAACCTCGTCGGCGACCTGCCCGAGCCGAAGCTCGATGCCAAGACGCTGCGCGATCTCTACGAGATGCTTGTTCTGGTGCGCGCCATCGACGACCGCGGCTGGACGCTGCAACGCTCGGGCCGGGTCGAGTTTTGGATTCCGCACCGCGGCCTCGAGGCCGTGCATACCGGCGCCACGCTGGCGTTCGAGCGCGACGACTGGATCTTCCTCGGCTACCGCCATCCAGGCACGCTCTTGATGCGCGGCGTGCCGCTCGCGCAACTCTTCATCCAGTTCTTCGGCCGCGAGGGCGAGCCCTTGCGTGGCCGCCGGCTGCCGACCCTGATGGGCGACCGGCGCGCCAACGTGGTGCCGATGACGACCCAGGTCGGCTCCT
>JAYNJY010000241.1:0-1117 GCA_038110665.1 Rhodospirillaceae bacterium
CACCGGGGCCCGGTTCGGGATCGGGCAGATCCATGAGTTCCAGGGCCTCCGCGCCACTCGCCGTCTTCAACACCATCGCCTTCATTTTCGTCGTCTCTCCTTACGGTGCGTTTGCGCAAGATCATTTCCGCGGGGACCGGAAATCCCTATGCTGCGCCCAACATGTGAAGGCCGCATTGGAGCGCCACGGCGTCATGGATGCAAACGCAATTCTGAGCATCGAGGAGATGTACCGCGCCGACGCGCTCGCCGTGGAGGCCGGCATTTCCAGCCTCGAGTTGATGGAAAACGCCGGCCAGGGCATCGCCGACGCGATCCAGGCGCGTTGGCTCCCGTGCCCGCTGATCGTGCTCGCGGGGCCGGGAAACAACGGCGGCGACGGTTTCGTCGTCGCCAGGCTGCTCCAGGAGGCCGGTTGGCCGGTCAAGGTGGCGTTGCTTGGGGACGTGTCGAATCTCAAGTGCGACGCTGCGGTCAACGTCGGACGCTGGCGGGGCGACGTCAGGCCGCTCGGCATCGACGTCCTCGACGGTGCGGAACTGGTGATCGACGCCCTGTTCGGCGCCGGGCTGGCGCGGCCGTTGGAAGGCGCCGCCGCCGAGGTCATCGAGGCCGTCGATGCGCGCTGGCTCACGTGTGTCGCCGCCGACGAGACGAGCGGCGTCCAAGGCGATAGCGGGCGCGTCATGGTCACGGCCGCGCACGCCGAACTCACCGTCTGTTTCTTCCGCCCGAAGCCGGCGCATTTCCTGATGCCGGGCCGCGACTATTGCGGCGAGGTCGAGGTCGTCGCCATCGGCATTCCCGAAACCGTGCTCGAGGAAATCAGGCCCGCCACTCAGGCCAACGATCCGGCGCTCTGGGGGGGGCGCTTCCCGTGGCCGGACGCCTTGGGCCACAAGTATTCGCGCGGCCACGCTGTGATCGCCGGCGGCGCGGCGATGACCGGCGCGGCACAGCTCGCCGCCGGCGCCGCGCGGCGTACCGGCGCCGGCCTCGTCACCCTGGCCGTGCCGCCGGCCGCCTTCGACATCTACGCCTCCGGCCAGCCCGGCAACCTGGTCAGGAGTGTCGTCGACCGGCATGCCTTCGCCAAAGTGGTCGCGGAACCCAGGAT
>JAYNJY010000241.1:1127-3983 GCA_038110665.1 Rhodospirillaceae bacterium
ACGCCGACGCCATCACCTCCTTCGCCGACGATCCCGATACCCTGTTCACGGCGATCAAGGGGCCCTGCGTCCTGACCCCGCACGAAGGCGAGTTCAAGCGGCTGTTCGGCGACACCGGCACGGACGCCGGCAGGCTTGCCCGGGCACGGGCGGCAGCGGGCCGGAGCGGCGCCGTGGTGCTGCTCAAGGGCGCCGACACGGTGATCGCCGCGCCGGACGGTGGCGCCGCCATCAACGCCACCGGCACGCCGTTCCTGGCTACGGCCGGCAGCGGCGACGTGCTCGCCGGCATGGTGGTGGCGCTCTTGGCCCAGGGCATGGCGCCGTTCGACGCGGCGGCGACGGCGGCCTGGTTGCACGGCACCGCCGCGGAGATGTTCGGTCCCGGCCTAATTGCCGAGGATCTCGTGGACGCCGTTCCCGACGCGCTCGACGAACTTTTGAATTGGGAATGATCCCTTGCAAGGGTGGATCAAAGAACCGATCTTATGATTGCCATGAACGTGCAAGCGAAAGCCGGGTTTCTCGACCGCACGCTCCGCAACTTGCGGCGCGGTTGGGAGAGCCTTGCCGGCGCCAGTTACGACGCCGATCACGCCAGCACCCGGCCCGATCTTCCTGACGAGGACGTCACGCGGCTGCGCCGTCACATGCAGGCCTGCCTGGAAGGCAAGGGTGGCGAGGTTTCGGCCCGTGCGCGGGCGGCCGGCTTGGGCCACGTCTATCTTGCACTCGACGAGGTCGGCAAGGAACGCTTCCTGCGCACCTTGAACGACGAATTCAGCGCCCCGGCGGCTGCCATCCGCAGCGCCATCAAGAGTTACGAGGGCGCCGGCGATGCCGTGACGCGCGCCCAGGCGGAAGCCGATCTGCGCCATGCGTTGGAATCGCCGCGGCTGAAATTATTGCGCCAATTCAACGAATTGCCGGACGGTGTTAAGTTTCTGGTGGATATGCGCGCGATGCTGCTGACGCTGACCCGCAAGGACCGCAGCCTGCGTCCGCTCGAGCAGGACCTGAAGCATCTGTTGGCGTCATGGTTCGACATCGGCTTCCTGGAGCTCAGGCGCATCACCTGGAACACCGCGTCGGCGGCGCTATTGGAAAAGCTCATCGCCTACGAGGCGGTGCATACCATCGCCAGTTGGGACGACCTCAAGAACCGGCTCGATTCCGACCGCCGCTGCTTCGCCTATTTCCATCCCAAGATGCCGGACGAACCCTTGATCTTCGTCGAGGTCGCGCTGGTCAACGGCCTTGCAGGCAACGTCCAGGCGCTGTTGGACGAAAACGCGCCGGTACAGGACACTAGCGCTGCCAATACGGCGATCTTCCATTCGATCTCCAACGCCCAGAAGGGGCTTGCCGGCATCAGCTTCGGCAACTTCCTGATCAAGCGTGTCGCAGCAAGGCTTTCGGAGGAGTTTCCCGGCCTCAAGACGTTCGCCACGCTGTCGCCGATCCCGGGTTTCATGCGCTGGCTCGACGGTGCCTTCGCGGAGGGCAAGACGGGGCTCTTGAGCGCCACCGAGCGCAAGGCGCTGACGGCGGTGACCGGCAAGTCGGGGGGGGCCAAGGGCGCCTTGAAGGCGTTGCTCGCCGATACCGGCTGGGTCAAGGAGCCCAAGACCGCGGCGACATTGAAGCCGATCATGCTGCGGCTGGTGGCGCGCTATCTGGCGGAGGAGAAGCGTTCCGACGGCCGCGCGTTCGATCCGGTGGCGCACTTCCACCTTTCCAACGGCGCCGTCATGGAGCGGCTCAACTGGTTTGGCGACACGTCCGCCAACGGGCTGCAACAGTCGGCCGGAATCATGATCAATTACCTCTACGATCTACGCACCATCGACGACAACCACGAGAGCTATGCCGGCAGCGGCAAAATCACCGTTTCGTTGGATATCAAGGGATTGCTCTGAGGCGCGTTTCGGGGCCGTCGGGATGCGTTGACAGGGGGGGCGAAATCACTAAAGTGGCGCCCCGCTTGAGACGGGAAAGGACGGGGACACGCTAACCTGGGCGGGCGTGGTGGAATTGGCAGACACGTCAGGTTTAGGTCCTGGTGGCGGAAACGCCGTGGGGGTTCAAGTCCCTCCGCCCGCACCAACATGTTCCTCGATCGTCTTTCCGGCACCGCCCGCGGTGGGCACCCGGATCGCAAGCAGGTTTTTTTATCTAGCCGCAGAGCAGCAAGTGCTGCCGCGGCGCAGGAAATTTGGCGAAACGAACCATGCAGATTACCGAAACCAAATCCGAAGGCCTGAGCCGCGAGTTCAAGGTCAATCTGTCCGCCGCCGAGATCGCCGAAAAGGTCGATTTCCGTTTGCAGGAAATTCAGCGCACCGCGCATTTGCCCGGCTTCCGTCCGGGCAAGGTGCCCGTCGCCGTGCTCAAGAAGCGTTACGGCCAGGCGGTGCTGGGCGAAGTGCTCGAGCGCGCCGTCGGCGATTCGTCGCGCCAGGCGCTGACCGAGAAGGGCGTGCGTCCGGCGATGCAGCCCGAGATCGAGGTCGGTGAATTCGAGGACGGCAAGGATCTGGAATACACCATCACCGTCGAGACCCTGCCCGAAATCCAGCTCACCGATTTCGCCAAGATCAAGCTCGAACGCTTGACCCCGGAAGGCGAGGAGAAGGACGTCCAGCAGGCGCTCGACAACCTCGCCAAGGCGCACCAGACCTCCGAGCCGGTCAAGACCAAGCGCAAGAGCAAGTCCGGCGACATCGTCTCCATCGATTTCGTCGGCTCCGTCGACGGCAAGGAGTTCCCGGGCGGCAAGGCCGACGACTATCCGCTCGAACTGGGTTCGGGCAGCTTCATTCCGGGCTTCGAGGACCAGCTCATCGGCGTCAACGC
>JAYNJY010000241.1:3993-4690 GCA_038110665.1 Rhodospirillaceae bacterium
TCAAGGTGACCTTCCCCGAGAGCTACGGCGCCGCCGACCTCGCCGGCAAGGGCGCCGTGTTCAAGGTGACCGTGAAGGAAATCCGCGAAACCACCCCCGCCGTGATCGACGACGAGCTGGCGAAGAAGGCCGGCATGGAAAGCCTTGATAAGCTCAAGGAGGCGATCAGCCAGGAGCAGGGCCGCGAGTACGTTTCGCTGGCCCGTACGCGCGTCAAGCGCCTGCTGCTCGACGCGCTCAACGACGCGCACGAGTTCGAAGTGCCGCAGAAGATGGTCGACAACGAGTTCGACACCATCTGGGAGCAGTTCCAGCAGCAGAAGGCCGCTGGCGAAGGCGAGGGCGACGACGAAGAGGGCAAGTCCGAGGATGAGCAGAAGGAAGAATTTCGCGAGATCGCCGGACGGCGCGTGAAACTCGGCCTGCTGCTCGCCGAGGTCGGCCGCCAGAACAACATCCAAATCGCCCAGGACGACATCAACCGGGCGATCATGGAAGAGGCCCGCCGCTACCCCGGCCAGGAAGATCGTGTGCTCGAGTTCTACAAACAGAACCCGCAGGCGCTCGAGGGCGTGACCGCGCCGATCTACGAGGAGAAGGTCGTCGACTTCATCCTCGAACTCGCCGAGGTGAGCGAGAAGAAGGTGCCGCTGTCGAAGTTAATCGAGGCGCTCGAACAGGAAAGCGCCGAGGACGA
>JAYNJY010000242.1:0-4679 GCA_038110665.1 Rhodospirillaceae bacterium
GGCGGAGAATTTGTTGTTCCTAGGGCTCGGCGACGGCGACGTGCCCTACTTCGGCGCCGACCTGAGCCACCTGGACGAACACGACGCCGTGGCGCTCGCCGGCGGCGGCGGCAGCTTCGTCGATCTCAGGCAACTCGGCTGGATGATCCCGCGCGACCACGCCGGCATGCTCGCCTACGCGCGCGGCCTCGCCTACTGGCACCGCAACCACGGCTTCTGCGGCTATTGCGGCTCGCCGACCGAGAGCCGGGACGGCGGCCACATCCGCCGCTGCACCAGCCCGGACTGCGCGCGCCCGAGCTTCCCGCGCACCGATCCGGCGGTGATCATGCTGGTGGATCACCCTGGGGACGGTGGCGGCGGCGGCGGCCAGCCGCCGATGTGCCTGCTCGGGCGTAGCGGGCGCTGGGAGTTTCCGCTCTATTCGACGCTCGCCGGCTTCGTCGAGCCGGGCGAGACGCTGGAGGAAGCGGTCATCCGCGAAGTGCTGGAGGAGACCAGCGTGGCCTGCGACGAGGTCCGCTACATGGCGTCACAGCCGTGGCCGTTCCCGGCCTCGCTGATGCTCGGCTTCCGCGCGCGCGCCACGACCACCGAGATCGTCTGCGACCCCGACGAGATCACCGACGCGCGCTGGTTCACCGCCGAGGAAGTGCTTGCGTTCAAGGAATGGGACACCGCCGCCGGTGACGAGCCGCGCCTGCCCCGGCGCGATTCGATCGCGCGCTGGCTGGTGCAGAGCTGGCTCGACGACGTTACCGGCTGACGGCGCCGGCCGGCGCAGATCGCGCCTAGGCGACCTTCACCACTTCGCCGCGCGCCGGATAGTCGACCTCAAGTACCTTCTGGATGGCGGCGAGGATGTCGGCGAAACCCGGCCGCGCGAACGGCATCGTCTACACCGTGCCGAAATAGAGCGTGCCGTCGGGGCGCATCAGATAGAGCGCGGGCTCGGCAAACATGGCCGGCTCCTCGATGCCGACGGAGGTCTTGCCGCGCGAGGTCGAGACGTAGAGACCCCACTTGCGCGCGGTCTTGAGATCGAGGCCGTAGGCGACGTCGACGGCATCCAGCCCCCATTCCGCCTTGGCGCGCTGGCCGCGCTCGGCGTCGTCGGAGGACGCCACCAGCACGTCGACGCCAAGCTCGGCGAACTTGTCGGCCTTGCGGTTGCGATAGCCGAGATAGCGCGAGCGGATCGGGCAATGCAGGCCGCGATAGAACACCACCATAGTAAGGTTTTTCGGGCTGCCCTCCGAAAGCTTCCAGAGACCGCCGGCGACCAGCGGCAGTTCGAGCGCCGGAACCGGCTGGCGCGGAACCAGGGGGGTGATGTCGGACATGAAGTAAGCTCTCCTCGAATGGGTTGGTGGCGGATGCGTTCGAGCGGCCAATATAGGACCGATTGGTCCGAAATGTCACGCGGTAATTGTCGGGCAGGCCTTCAAGTTTTCGCGAGCGGCTTCAGCCGAGCCCGGCGAACAGGTCCGGCGGGTCGGCCTCGGCGGCCGCCACGATGTCGGCGACGCCGACACCGATCAGGCGGAAGTAGCGGCCGTCGACCTCGCGCTCGACGAGGCCGGCGGCCTGTTCGTAGATGACCTCCGCCTGCTGCGTCGGGCTGGCGAGCTGGCGGTTGCGGGTCAGCACCTTGAAGTCCTTGGTCTTGAGCTTGAGCACGACGGTGCCGCCGGCGTAGTCGGACCGCTTGAGGCGCTCGGCGACGCGCTCGCAGAGCGGCTTCAGTGCCGCCTTGAGCTCGGCGGCGCGGTTGGTGTCGCGGCTGAAGGTGGTCTCGGCTGAAACGCTCTTGGTCGGCCCGCCGACGGTGACCCGGCGTTCGTCCCGGCCCTTGGCGAAGCCGGCCAGTTGCTTGCCGAACTTACCGAAGCGTTGGACCAGCTCGGCCTCCGGCAGCTGCTGCAACTGGCCGATGGTCTCGATGCCGTAGTCGGCGAGCTTGCGCTGGGTGACCGCGCCGACGCCGTTGATCTTGCCGACCGGCAGCTTGGCCAGGAACGGGACCGTCTCGGCCCGGCCGATGACCGAGAAGCCGCGCGGCTTGTCGAGGTCGGAGGCCAGCTTCGCCAGGAACTTGTTGTGCGAGAGCCCGACCGAGACGGTGATGCCGACCTCGCGCTCGATCCGCCTTGCGATCTCGGCCAGGGCCAACGCCGGCGGCCCCTCGGCGCCGGCCGCCTGCTCGGGCGCCAGTTCGGCCCGCGCCGCATCGGACAAGTCGAGGTAGGCCTCGTCCAGGGACACCGGCTGGATCATCGGCGTGGCGGCGGCGAAGATGGCGCGGATCTGCTGGCTGACGCGCTTGTACTTGGCCATGTCGGGCGGCACGACCACGGCGTGCGGGCACATCTCCATCGCCTTGAACATCGGCATCGCCGAGCGCGGCCCGAACTTGCGCGCGATGTAACACGCCGTGGTGACGACGCCGCGCCCGCCGGCATGGCCGACGATCAGCGGCTTTGCGCGCAATGCCGGATTGTCGCGCTTCTCGACCGAGGCGTAGAAGGCGTCGCAGTCGATATGCGCGATCTCGAGACGGTCGAGTTCCGGATGCGCGACGACGCGCGCCGAACCGCAGGCCGGACAGACGCCGCCCGTAGCCCGCGAAAGATCGAGGCAATCGCGGCACAGGAGGACGGTATCGCTCTCGCTGTCGGTTTCGGCTGGCACCGGGGGCCTCGCGCTGCGGCCAAAGTTCCGTATTTGTTCTCGCCCGTGAAGATGCCACATCGAGCGCACCGGGTAAAGGGGAAGCGGCGCCGCGAACCCGCATCAATCATTGACGTAATGGCGGCAAAGGGCCACATCTCAGCCATGCAACACGCCAAGCCACTGTTCTCGTACCGCAAGCACTGGGCGGCAAGGTTCGGCACCGCGCCGTTCCTGCCGATGTCCAGGGACGAGATGGACCTGCTCGGCTGGGACTCCTGCGACGTCATCCTGGTCACCGGCGACGCCTATATCGACCATCCGAGCTTCGGCATGGCGGTGGTCGGCCGGCTTCTGGAGGCACAGGGCTTCCGCGTCGGCATCATCGCCCAGCCCGACTGGCACTCGGCGGAACCCTTCGCCGCGCTCGGCCGGCCGAACCTGTTCTTCGGCATCACCGGCGGCAACATGGATTCCATGGTCAACCGCTACACCTCGGACCGCCGGCTCCGCCACAACGACAGCTACACCCCCGGCGGCGAGGGCGGCAAGCGTCCCGACCGCGCGGTCGTGGTCTACGCGCAGCGCTGCCGCGAGGCCTTCAAAGACGTCACGATCGTGTTGGGCGGCATCGAAAGCTCGCTCCGCCGCATCGCGCACTACGACTACTGGTCGGACAAGGTGCGCCGCTCGATCCTGGCCGACGCCAAGGGCGACATCCTGCTCTACGGCAACGCCGAACGCGCCATCGTCGAGGTCGCGCACCGCATCGCCCGACGCGAGGACCCGGCCGGCATGGACGACATCCGCGGCGTCGCGCTGATCAAGCCGGCGGTGCCGGAAGGCTGGGCCGAGTTGCACGCCGACGATCTCGACAGCGGCGAGGAGGGCGGCCGGCGCTCGGGCGAGAATACCGTGATCCGGCTGCCGTCCTACGAAAGCGTCACCGATGACGCCGAGGCCTACGCACGCGCGTCGCGCGTGCTGCACCGCGAGAGCAACCCCGGCAACGCTAGGCCTTTGGTGCAGCGCCACGGCGACAAGGAGCTTTGGCTGACGCCGCCGCCGATCCCGCTCGGCATGGACGAGATGGACGGCGTCTACGAACTGCCCTACGCGCGCGCTCCGCACCCGAGCTACGGCGACGCCAAGATCCCGGCCTGGGAGATGATCCGGTTTTCCGTCACCATCATGCGCGGCTGCTTCGGCGGCTGCTCTTTCTGCTCGATCACCGAGCACGAGGGCCGCATCATCCAGAGCCGCTCGGAGGCTTCGATCCTGCGCGAGATCGAGGCCATCCGCGACCGCACCGAGGGCTTCACGGGCATCATCTCCGACATCGGCGGACCGACGGCGAACATGTACCGGATGGCCTGCAAGGACCGCGAGACCGAGGCGCTTTGCCGCCGGCCGTCCTGCGTGTTCCCGGACATCTGCAAGAACCTCGACACCAGCCACGAGAGCCTGATCCACCTCTATCGCAAGGCGCGCGAGCTGCCTGGCATCAAGAAGGTGTTCGTGGCGTCGGGCGTGCGCTACGACCTGGCGGTCAAAAGCCCGACCTACGTCAAGGAACTGGTCACCCATCACGTCGGCGGCTATCTCAAGATCGCGCCCGAGCACACCGAGGACGGCCCGCTGCGCTTCATGATGAAGCCCGGCATCGGCGCCTACGACCGCTTCAAGCAGCTGTTCGAGAAGGCGGCCAAGCAAGCCGGCAAGAAGTACTTCCTGATCCCCTACTTCATCGCCGCGCACCCGGGCACCACCGACGAGGACATGATGCATCTGGCGCTGTGGCTGAAGAAGAACGGCTTCCGCGCCGACCAGGTGCAGACCTTCCTGCCGTCGCCGATGGCGATCTCGACGGCGATGTACCGCTCCGGCGTCAATCCGCTGCGGCCCGTGCGGCGCGGCGCCTCGGAGCGGGTCGGCACGGTCAAGAACCTGAAGCAGCGCCGCCTGCACAAGGCGTTCCTGCGCTACCACGACGCCGAGAACTGGCCGCT
>JAYNJY010000243.1:0-3937 GCA_038110665.1 Rhodospirillaceae bacterium
GCCCGGGGCTGTGCGTCAGGTGGATCGCTGCAAGCGCCGGTAAGACGTAGGTGGCAATCGCGGGGATGTCTGCCCCCGTGAGAGATCGGAGACGCTGCCGTGCATGTGGACCTGAAAGATCCAGGCATTCCAGTCGAGCGCTTCACCAAGACGAATCTCGAACGCCGCCAGTGTTCCAATCGCCATCAGTAGCGTGTCGAGAACGACAACGCCGCGTTGCGAAGGGTTCGCCAGTGCCATTGGGCTGGCGCTCCTCAGCCGCCCTGAATCGCGGGAAACAAAGTTATCTCGTCGCCATCGGCGAGGGTGTGTGCCGCGCGTGCATCGACGCTGACCGCCTCGCCGTTGACGATGGTGGTATAGGATTCCTCGCGTGGCAGCGAAATCGTCGCGACGACATCGGCGACGTTGGTGCCGGTGCCGACATCGAGGTCACGCTCACCGAAGGCGTCGAAGCCTGGCGGCGGATCGCCGACCATGGAGAGGATCTTGACCTTGATCTTCATGGCCGGGCGCTCAGATGCCGACCCGGTCGAGCGTCTCGTTGGTGGGCACGCCGTCCTTGGTCCAGCCGCGCAGCTCGTAGTACTCCGGCAGCATCTTGCCGAGTTCGGTCACCTTGCCCTTGGCGGCGCCGGTCTTGGCCGCTTCCTTGAGGAAGCGCTCGGGCAGGGTGTCGTCCTTGGCCGTCAGGCCGGCGCGCATGTTGAACTGGCGCTCCAGCGTCCAGATGCGCTCGCCGGTCTCCTTCATGCGGCCCGCGTCCCAGTCGCCGCCGCAGGCGGCGTCGACCTGGGCGGCATAATCGGCGATGTCCCAGGCGTTGCCGGCGAAGGCGCAGAGCCCTGTCGAGTCCTTGGCGGCGGCCATGTCCTGGGTGTCCTTGACGATGGCGGCGCGGCCGTCGGTGTCGACCTTGGCGAAGTCGGCGGCGTAGGGGCTGGCGCGCATGTGGCAGGCGCCGCGGTTCGATGTGGCGTAGGCGAGGCCCATGCCCTGCATGGCGCGGGTGTCGTAACCGGGGATTTCTTGGCCCTTGATGGTGATCGAGAATTCGGGCCGGCCGTATTTTTCGCAAAGCCGCTTGGAGCCCAGGCCGATTTCGGCACCGAAGCCCTCACCCACGCCGGTAAGCTCGGCGAGCTTGCAGAGCGCTTCGGCGTTGCCGAAGTTGAGCTCGATGCCGCCGGTCTCCTTGGTGGTGATGACGCCCTCCTCGTAGAGCTCCATCGCCGCCGAAACCGAACCGCCGAAGGAAATCGGGTCCATGCCGTGCTCGTTGCAGAGCGCGTTGGCGTAGGTGGCGGCGTCAAGGTCGTCGCAGCCGACCATCGGCGCGAGGGCGAAGATGCTCTCGTATTCGAGACCGCCCATGGCCTTGCCGTAGCGGTCTTTGTGGTCCTGCTGCTTCATGGTGAAGTGCTCGGGATCGATCTTGGCGACCCGGCCGCAACCGATGGAACACGCGAAGCAGGCCTTCGACGCGATCACGTTCGGCGTGTGATCGGAACGGCGCGGCGTGTGCGCGGCCTTGACGTTGACCTTGGGATTACCTTCGAACTGCACGTCGCGGGAGTTGCGCGTCGGCAGCGAGCCCCAGGCGTTGGTGTTGTCCATCATGGCATGGGTGCCGACGGCATTGAGGCGCTTCCTGGCGGCGTGCTTGTCGAGTTTTTCCCGCATCTGGCGGACGATATCGAGGAAGCCCTTGGGGTCGTGCACGGCGACGCCCTTGGAACCGCGCACCGCGACCGCCTTGAGGTTCTTGGAGCCCATCACCGCGCCGACGCCGGAGCGCCCGGCGGCACGGTCCTTGTCGTTCATGACGCAGGCGAAGCGCACCAGTTGCTCGCCGGCCTTGCCGATGGAGGCGATGCGGATCATCGGATCCTGGTGGCGCTGCTTGATGCGTTCCTCGGTTTCCCACACGGTTTCGCCCCAGATGAAGTCGCGGGCGTCGAGGATGCGGGCGTCGCCGTCGTTGATCATCAGGTAGACCGGATGCGGCGCCTTGCCGGTGAAGATCACCATGTCCCAGCCGGCGAGTTTGAGTTCGCCGCCGAAATAGCCGCCCGAGTTGGAGCACGCGATGGCGTCGGTGAGCGCGCCCTTGGTCACGACGGACCAGCGTCCGCCGGTCGACGCCATGGTTCCGGTCAGCGGGCCGGTGGCGAAGATCATGATGTTTTCGGGCGACAGCGGATCGACCTTCGGATCCATCTCCTCGAACAGGTACTTGCTGGCGAGACCGCGCTGGCCGAGGTAACGCTCGGCCCAGTCCATTTTAAGCGGTTCCGATTTGACGGTCATGGCGCTCAGATCGACGCGCAGCACTTTTCCTTGCCAGCTCATGGCTAAAACTCCCTCGCTCGTGGTCCTATCTATATCGGTCATGGCGGGCGTTTCGTAAAGGCCGAGCGTGAATTTCCATCGGCTGGGCGTTGACGCCGGGCGCCGCGGCGCTAAGACGGCCCCGTCATGAGCACGCATCGGTCCGAGGTAAAGCGACTTATTAGCGGCCCGGTCTCGTAATTCGAGGCCGGGAAACCCGTCGTTTGTTCGCTTTACTTCGTACAGGATTCGCAGTCATGACCGTTTTTTTGGGCGCAACGCCCCATCCCGCAACCGATTCGTCCACCCATTTCCGCTTGAGCGCGGCCGCCAACCCGTCGGCCTTGGCGCGGATCGTCGGCCTGTTCGCCAAGCTGGAACTGATGCCTGACGCATTCGCCACCGAACGGGCCGCCGACGGCATGGTCGACGTCGAGGTCCGCTTCGGCCGGATTTCGGCCGATCAAGCCGAGCATGTGGCCCGCGCGCTTCGCCAGATGATCGAGGTCGAGCAGGTCTTGGTCGCGTATGACCAGCCGGCGCGGGACCGCGCCCTGGCCTGAAGCACATGACTGGAGCCGCTTGGTGTCACTCGCCCGGATCGGGCCGCGGCGGCCATTGGCCGATGCGGCGCTAGCGCAGCACCATTAGGTCGACCGTGTTGAAATGCCGAAACAAAGGCTCTGCGCCGGACCGGTAGAGCCAGAGAAAGCCGTGTTCGCGGTCGGGATGGGGATGGCGCAGGTCGTCGAAGGCGCGCACCTCGAGCACATCCGGCTCCGCCGCGTCGGGGTTGAAGCTTTTCCAGCGCACCAGCGTATTGGCGACGCGGGTGGCGCCGGGTAACTCGCGGATCACCATTTCCTGCTCGGTCGGCGGGCCATACCGCGCCGACAGGGCCTCGACGATGTCGATGAAAGCGGCGGTCGGGAACAGCACCTGGGCTTGCGACGAGCGCCCGGCGTCTTAACGGATTACCGCCTGGGCACCGTTGTAGATGGCGTTCTCGGCACCGGCGGCGACATCGAGGGGCTTCGGCCAGGCGACCGGATCGACGCAGAAGCGCGCGCCGACGCCGGGCTTGTCGAGGCAGCCATCGGCGGGCGGGCGGCCGTCGTCGATCTGGCGTCCGAGCCGCACCGTATCGCCGACCATGAAGCGGACGCCCTTGAGCGGCGGATAGGTGGCGCCCGTGAGCGTGCGGGTCGGCGGCGGCGGGATGTCGATGATGACGTCACCGGGCTTGCGTTCCGCGCCCCCGGCGTTGCCGATACCGAATAGCACGAGGGCGAGCGCGAAGATCAGCGCGGCAAGCACGCAATAGGGCGGCGATGTCGGCCGGTTATTGGGCATCATGACGATTCGCCTTTTCGAATCAAGCACCTAAACCATAGCACAAAAGCCGGCTCTGGGACAGGGGCGGGGCCGTTCAAGGCTCGCTCCACAGCAGCACCTGATTGCCGTAGTTGCGCACCAGCGCGCGATGCTCGTCGGAATTCGGCATCTTCCGATGCACGGATTGGCTGACCAGGTCGAGTTCGTAGACGATGCGCCGGCGCGTCGGGTCGGCGATCGGGCTCTGCATCCAGCCGACCACGGCCAGGCG
>JAYNJY010000243.1:3947-4659 GCA_038110665.1 Rhodospirillaceae bacterium
GCGTCGCCGAGTTCGCCCTTGTCCTGCAATTCGCCGCCGTCGTAGCTGTCGGGCGGGGTCAGGAACAGCGTGAACGAGACGTCGGTGCGCAACGGTGGCGTGCCCCCGGCCGCCGCCATCAACGGGTTGTCGACGTGTGGTCCATAGCCCATGCCTTCGGTGTACTTGGTATAGTAGGGCGGCAGCACGCGGCGTTTCGGCAGCACGGCCGCGCGCACGGTGGCATGGGCGCCGAGCGCGCCGAGCACGATGGCGGCGGCGTCGGCGACGCCCGGGCTCACGTCGCGGTCGAGCTGAAGGTTGTTCTTCACGTCCTGGACGGCGGGACCGCCGCTGCGCCGTCCGTCGACGAATTTGCCCGTGGCCATGAAGGCGGTCACGGCCGCCAGGCGGTCGGCGTCGAGCATGCCTGGCACGCGGACGATCATCGGACCGTCCGCCTAATTGACGATGCTGGGGTCGAGCCGGCCGAGCACGCTGAGCAGCGTGAACACGGCGATGGCGACGTCGGTATCGGCGGCGGCGGCGTCGGATGAGGCGTTGATCAGCGCGGTCTCGCCCGACAGCACGTCGATCAGCGAGCGGTTGCCGAGCTGGCGCTCGCGCCGGGCCAGTTCGAGAAACTCGGCGGCGATGTTGGCCTGGTTGTGGAGTTGGCTGGCCCGGGCCTGGAACGTCTGCAGATTGTCCCAGGCGTTGCGCGCCTGTTCTT
>JAYNJY010000244.1:0-4650 GCA_038110665.1 Rhodospirillaceae bacterium
GCGTCGAGAAGCTCAAGGACACCGGCTACGGCGGCCTGCCGCAGCGTTCGCGCGGTGCCTTGAACGACCAGTACTGGGCCAACGTCTCCGCACCCGGCTCGTTCGCGCAGCTGGCCAGCGCCTATCAGGCCAAGCACGGCATTCCGGCGGCCGACATCAAGCGCGCCATGGCGCATATTTCGGTCAAGAGCCACGACAACGGCGCCAAGAACCCGAAGGCGCATCTCAGGAACAAGATCGACGAGGACAAGGTGCTGAACGCGCCGATCGTCGCCGAACCCTTGGGTCTGTTCGATTGCTGTGGCGTTTCCGACGGGGCGGCCTGCGCCATCGTCACCACGCCGGAGATCGCCAAGTCGCTCGGCAAGCATGACTTGGTGACCGTGAAGGCGTTGCAGCTATCGGTCTCCAACGGCACCGAGGCGCAGCACAACTCCTGGGACGGCAGCCATTTCATGACCACGCGCAAGGCTTCCGAGCGCGCCTACAAGGAGGCCGGCATCACCAACCCGCGCGACCAGCTCAGCCTGATCGAGGTGCACGATTGCTTTTCGATCACCGAGCTGGTCACCATGGAAGATCTGCACGTCTCGCCGGAAGGCGGCGCGGTCAGGGACGTCATGGACGGCTTCTACGACGCCGACGGCAAGATTCCCTGCCAGATCGACGGCGGCCTCAAGTGCTTCGGCCACCCCATCGGCGCGTCGGGCTTGCGCATGATCTACGAGATGTATCTGCAGATGCAGGGCCGTGCCGGCGAGCGCCAGCGCGCCGAACAGCCGGTGTTCGGGCTCACCCACAACCTCGGCGGCTTCCCGCACCAGAACGTCTGTTCGGTCGTGATCGTCGGCATGGAAGGGGCGTGATCCGCTGAGCGCGCAAGCGAAATACGAACGCTTCAAGGCGCTGCACGAGCGTCCGAGCACGTTCGTCATTTCCAACCCGTGGAATGCCGGCTCGGCCCGGATTCTGAGCGCCATGGGCTTCGAGGCGCTGGCGACGACGAGCGCCGGCTACGCGTTTTCCATCGGCGGACGGGATTCCGAATTGGGCGTGACCCGCGCCGGCATTCTCGACAACGCGCGCGAGATCGTCCGGGCGACGGACCTGCCCGTCTCCGCTGATTTGGAGGAAGGCTTCGGGCCGGCGCCGGAAGACTGCGCCGAAACCATTCGCATGGCCGCCGAGATCGGCCTGGTCGGCGGCAGCATCGAGGACGCGACCGGCGACGCCGGCAACCCGATCTTCAATTTCGGGCTCGCCCGCGAGCGCGTCGCCGCGGCGTGCGAAGCGGCGCGAAAACGCCCGTTCGTGTTGACCGCGCGGGCCGAGAACTACCTTCACAAGCGGCCGGACCTCGCCGACACAATCAAGCGCCTGAACGCCTTTTCCGAGGCCGGCGCCGACGTGCTCTACGCGCCGGGCCTGCCGGACCTGGACGCCATTCGCGAGGTCTGCCGTTCCGTCGACAAGCCGGTCAACGTGGTCATGGGCCTGAGCGGGCCGCGCTTCTCGATCGCCCAGTTGCAGGAAGCCGGCGTCAAACGCATCAGCGTCGGCGGCGCCTTCGCCCGCTTGGCGTTCGGCGCCTTCATGCGCGCCGCCGAGGAAGTCAGGGACCACGGCACCTTCGATTTCGCCGATGGCGCCGTGCCCGACGCCGAGATCCGGCGCTGCATGAGCGCCACGAAACGCCCGTCGTGACTACGGGAACCGACGCGGCATCCGGCACATTGAGCTTAGACGCCGTCGTCGTCGGTTCCGGGGCCGCCGGCCTCTCTGCAGCGCTCGCCGCCGCCGACGCGGGCGCCAAGGTGCTGGTGATCGAGAAGTCGGACCGCATCGGCGGCACCACGGCGATGTCGGGCGGCTGCATCTGGGTGCCCAACCATCACCACCAGGCCGCCATGGGCGTCGCGGACTCGCCGGAGATGGCGATGCGGTACATCCGCGCGGTCTCGCCGGACGGCTGGCACAATACCGAGGAACCGCTCTGGGCCGCCTTCGTCGCGCGCGCGCCGGAGATGCTGCGTTTCGTAGAGGGCCGGACGCCGATCGTCTTCCGCCCGAACCGCGACCCCGATCCCTACGCCGAGGCGCCGGGCGGTCTACCGTTCGGTCGCAACGTCTCGGCGGCGCCGCTCAGGCCCGCCATCTTGGGTGCCTGGGCCAAACGGCTGCGCGCGCCGGCGGTCAGCGTCGAGTTGACCTATGAGGAGGTGTTCGACCATCACTTCCTCGCCAACCCGAAGAAATTCACGCTCCGCTTCGCACCGAGGCTGCTGTGGCGCAAGCTGCGCGGCATCAAGACGCGCGGCCGCGCGCTGGTCACGGGGTTATTCAAGGGCTGCCTCGATCTCGGCGTCGAGGTCTGGGCGCCGGCGAGCGCCAAGGAACTGATCGTCGAAGACGGCCGGGTTATGGGGCTCACGGTCGAGAAGGATGGCGCCGTCCTCGAGGTCCGCGCACGGCACGGCGTGGTGCTGGCGAGCGGCGGCTTCGAGTGGAACCCGGAGATGATGGCGGCGCATTTCCCCGGACCGGTCGAATGGACCGCCAGCCCCGACACCAACACCGGCGACGGCCAGCGCATGGCCGCCGCCGTCGGCGCTGGGCTCGACCGCATGGACCAGGCGCTGATCATGGGCACGACGCCGGTGACCTACGACGGCCGGCTGCACGGCCTCCCGGCCGGCGACTATTTCCTGCCGCATTCGATGATCGTCAACGCATCAGGCATGCGTTTCGTCAACGAGAAGCAGATGAACATCGGCCTCGCTTTTGCCGAGCGCGACCCGGCCGCCGGCCATCCCGTCAACCTGCCGGCCTGGCGCATCATGGACGCGCAGTACGCCGCCAAGTATCCGCATCTGATGCCGAAGGCGAGCGTGCCGGGAAACCGCTTCGAGGCGGCGACCCTCGCCGAACTCGCCGCTATGATCAGCATCGACGCGGCCGGGCTCGAAGCGACGGCGGCGCGGTTCTCGGAATTTGCGCGGGCCGGCCGCGACGACGACTTCGGCCGCGGTGCGAACCTCTGGGACACCGCGCGCGGCGGCGACCCCGGCCACAAGCCGAGCCCGACGCTCGGTACCATCGAGCGGGCGCCCTTCTACGCGATGCCGTTCAAGGCGAGCTTCCTCGGCACCAAGGGCGGCCCGCGCACGGACGAGCGCGCGCGGGTGCTTCGGCCCGACGGCGGCGTCATCAAAGGCCTTTATGCCGCCGGCAACGTCATGGCCAACAGCTTCGGTTCCAAGGGGGTAGGCGCCGGTACCACGCTTGGCCCGTGCCTGACCTGGGGTTATATTGCGGGGCGCGACGTGGCGGCGTCGTTGTCCGGGGGAGGGACCGACCGATGAGCATGACCGTGACACCGCTGGGAGACGGCTTTGCCGCCGAGATCACCGGCCTCGACATCGCCAAACCGGTCGATGACGCCACCCGCGACGCCGTCGTTGCCGCCATGGACACCTCCGCCACGGTGGTCATCCGCGGCGAACCGGTGCCACAGGAAGCGCAGATCGCCTTCGCTCGCGCCTTCGGCGACTTGGACGGGCAAAACGGCGTCCTCACCACCGGCATCAAGCGCCGGGTTCGGGAAGAACTGACCGACATCTCGAACCTGGACGAGAAGAGCGCCATGCTGGCGCGTGACGACCGTCGCCGGTTGTTCAACCTCGGCAATCGGCTGTGGCACACGGACAGCTCCTTCAAGCGCGTCGCCGCCAGGTATTCCATGCTGCACGCCCATACGGTGGCGCCGGAAGGCGGCGAGACCCAGGTCTGTGACCTGCGCGCGGCCTACGATGCGCTCGACGACGCCAGCAAGGCAAAGCTGGAAGGCATGATCGCCATCCACTCGATCTTCACGTCACGCGCATTGCTCGGCTTCGAGGATTTTTCCGAGGACGAACGCCGAGCGCTGCCGCCGATCCGCCGGCCGATCGTGCGGGTGCATCCGGGATCGGGCCGCAAGACGCTGTTCCTGGCGTCGCACGCCGGTTCGATCATCGGCATGCCGACGGCGGAAGCGCGCATCCTGATCCGCGAGTTGGTCGAGCACGCGACCCAGCCGGAATTCGTCTATACTCATCGTTGGCGAAAGGGCGATCTGCTGATCTGGGACAACCGCTGCACCATGCACCGTGCCCGGCCGTTCGACGAGGACCGTTACCAGCGCGACATGCGCCGCGCCACGGTGATGGAGACGGAAGCCGCCGAGGTCGATGCGGAAGCCGCCGCCCGCCAGGTCGCCTAGTTTTCGGAAATTCGGATAAAAAAGCGGCCCGCACCGGTATTTGCGGGCCGGATAGTCGACATGCGACTCGAGATTTGACTGTTTGATGCCGAGCATCTTCATCGCTTCGGCGAGGCTGTCGACCGACTGCTTGTGCTGGCCGGCCTTGTGCTGGGCTTCGCCCTTCGCGCGCAGTTCGGCAACCTTGGCCATCTGCTCGGGCGTGAGCTTGGCATGCTTTGCCAGGGCGGCCAACGGTGGGAAGTGGTATGCCGGAACGGTTAGGAACTACCTCGCGGCTTAATTATTCCGGTGGCTTGTTGGGTGGCGTCGTGGAATTTTTTTTCCATATCATGTACCCGATGCCCCCGACTACGAGGATGGGAAGTAGGTAGCCAAGCCAGTTGGGC
>JAYNJY010000245.1:0-4612 GCA_038110665.1 Rhodospirillaceae bacterium
CCAGCGTCCACAGCGTCGGCAACGCCAGCAACAGCCCGGCGATGCCGCCGAACAGGCCGAGCCAGAGCGCGCGGCGCGCGAACTGGCGCGCGATATAGGTGTCGTGCGCGCCGATCAGGTGCAGCACCTCGATCGCCTCGCGGTGCACTGAGAGCCCGGTGCGCGTGGTGAACACGATGGTGCCGACGGTCGCCAGCACGATGAACAGCAGCACCACCAGCGCCAATACCTCGAAGGTGTCGATCAGGCGGACCAGGTGGTCGAGCCAGACGCGGTGGTCGTCGACGACGACGCCGGTCGCCTTCTCGGCCAGGCGCTCGGAGAGTTGCGCCGCGGTCAGGGGATGGGTCGCCTTGAGCTCGACGTCTATCAGCCGAGGCAGCGGCAGCACGTCGCTCGACGCCTCCGACCCGACCCAGGGCTCGAGCAGGCGCACCAGGCGGCTCTTGTCCATGGCGTCGTAGCGGGCGATCTCGGGCGAGGTGGCGAGCACGGTGAGTACCGCGTTCATGCGCTGCTCGTCCGTGGCGGCGTCCTCGGTCGGCACAACCTGCACGGTCATGGTGCCGCGCACGCCACGGTCCCACCTCGATGCAGTAGCGTTGAGTACCAGCATGCCGGCGACCGCAAGCACCGCCAGGAACACCATGAAGCCGATCAGCCAGGGCAGGAAACGGCTCAACTGGTCGCGGTCGAGCGGCAGGTCGGAACGCAACCCGATCACAGGTAGTTCTCCACGTTGCCGTGCCGTTCCGCATGGCCGTCGTCGGCTGTGCCGCGACCCGAATCGGCGGCGCCGCCGTTTCGCGAATCGGCATGGGAATCCGGCGCCGATTCGCCGTCGCGGCGGCGTCCGGCGGCGCGCCCGCCGGCGCCGGCCTCGCGCGCGGCACGGCTGGGGATGGTGACGAGGTGGCCGTCGGCAAGCTTGAGGCAGCTGTGGCCGAGGCGTTCGACCAGTTGGTGGTTGTGGGTGGCGATGACCACCGTGGTGCCGAGCCGGTTGAGTTCCTCGAACAGGTGCACCAGGCGGAACGCCATGGCGTCGTCGACGTTGCCGGTCGGTTCGTCGGCGAGCAGGAGGCGCGGCCGCGCGATCACCGCGCGGGCGATGGCGACGCGTTGCTGCTGGCCGCCCGACAGCGTCGGTGGCCGCGCGCGCATGTGGTCCTTCAGCCCGACCCAGGCGAGCAACTCGGTCACGTGCTTCTCGACGTCGCTCCGCCGGGCCCCGGCGACGCGTAGCGGCAAAGCCACATTATCGAACGCTGACAAGTGGTTAAGCAACTTGTACTCCTGGAACACGACGCCGACGCGGCGGCGCAACGCCGGCAGCTTGTCGCGCGGCGTGGTGGCGATGTCGTTGCCGAACAGCGAGATCAGGCCGCGCGTCGGGCGCAAAGCCAGATAGACCAGCTTCAACAGCGAGGACTTGCCGGCGCCGCTTTCGCCGACCAGGAAATGAAACGAGCCCGGCGCGAGCTGGAAGCTCACGTCCTGCAAAACTTCGGGGCCGAGGCCGTAGCGCAGCCCGACATTCTCGAACCGCACGATGTGGTCTTCGGCTTCCATATCGTCTGGATGCACAATGCCTCCGTTCCGGACCGACGGCCGGCGCCGTAACTGGCACAATGCCATGAGTGGCGCCGCGACGTCCAGGGCGCCATGGCGCCAAGCCGGCCTCGGGAGCGTGCGGGTTGCGTTCGATTCATGCAAATCCTATAAATGTTCAAACATTCCGGACCCGTCCTGCATGATCATTACCTGCCCCAATTGCTCGACCCGCTACAATATTCAGCCGGCAATGCTCGGCGGCGGTCGCGGCACTCGCTGCTTCAATTGCGGGCATTCGTGGTTCCAGCAGCCGGTGGTCTCGCCGCCGCCGCCGCCGATGCGCCCGCCGAGCGCCCAGCAGACCGGCATGATGCCGGCCATAGGTTATCCGCAGCAGGCCATGGGCTACCCGCCGCAGATGGCGCCCTACCCCGGTCAATACCCCGGCCCGCATCCGGGCCAGCCGATGGCGAATTACATGGGCGGGACGCAGCCGATGCCGCAACCCGCGCCCGCGCCGAAACCGCAACCCGAACCCGAGCCTGAGATCGAGGAAGTCGACTTCGACGCGGCGCTTGCCATCGACGACGATGACGACGACGAAATGGAGGCGGCGCCCTCGCCGGCGGCGATGGCCGACGAGGACGACGAGGACGAAGACCAGGCCGACGATTCCGAAGGTCTCTCCCAGGCCGAGCTCGACGCCATGTTCGGCGAGAACGACGAGCCGGCGCCGGTCGAATCGCTGGTCGTTTCGCTCGACGAGGCCGATGACGACCTGGGCGACGACATCGATCCCAAGGATTTGCCCGAGCCGGAACCGATCCCACGCGTGTTCTCGCCCGACGAGGACGAGGAGGAGCCGGCGAAGCGCAGCCTGCTGAAGACCATCCTGATCGTCGTCGCGGTTCTGCTGGTCGCACTGTTGGCCGGCCTGTTCTTCGCGCGCGGCATGGTCATGGACATGCTGCCGTTCACCAAGGGCATCTACTCGGCCATCGGTCTCGGCGAGAAGATCGGCGCCGGCCTCAAGATCGGCGACGCCAAGCCGAGGCGCGCCACGGTGCGCGGCAAGGAAGCGCTGATCGTCGAGGGCGTCATCACCAACGTCTCCGAGGACACCCGCCAGGTGCCGATGGTCAAGGTGGCGCTGCGCGACGGCGAGAACCACGAGGTCCAGTCCGCCATGTCGGCGCCGATCAAGAGCGAGCTCAAGGCCGGTGAGCGCATCAAGTTCAAGGTGACGCTGATCGAACCGTCGCCGCTGGCGCGCCGCGTCGAGGTGGTGTTCGCCGCCGCCGAGGAGGCCAAGGAAGGCGCCAAGAAGCCAGCGCACTGAGCGGGCGGCACGCCACCCGGCGGCCGCGCCACCGTCCTCACCTATCCGATTAGAACCGCTTGATCAGCCGGTCGATGTAGTCGCGCTCGGGGCGCGGCCGGAACTGCTCGCCGGAGCGGCGGCGCAGCTCCTGCATGATCTCGCGCGCGCGCATCAGTTCGAGCTGGCTCGGGATCTTGATGTCGCCGTCGTCGACGTTGCCGTTGTTGGCGTCGCCCGGACGGCGGCCGAACGGGTCGCGGCCCTCCTGCATGGGCCCGCGCGGCTGGCCCATGCCGACGCCCATGCCCGGGCCCTGGGACTGGCGCGCCATCTGCTCGGCCAGCTGTTCGGTGGCACGGCGGAGCGCGTTCAACGCTTCGGTCTGGTCGCGCGAGGCGCGCGCACCGTCGTCTTGTCCAAGCGCCTCGCCGGCGCCCTTCATAGCGCGCTCGGCATCGCCCAGCGACTGCGGAATGTTGCCGAGTATCTCGTCCATCTGCAGCATCATGCGGCCGAGTTCCCGGCGCAGCCGTTCCTGGTCGGGGGCGAGATCGCCCATCTGGCCCTGCTGGCCTTGCTGACCCTGCTGGCCCTGCTGGCCCGGCTGGCGGCCGAGCTGCTGATCGCGCAGCCGGTTCTGCTGGCGGCGGAAGGTGCGGTCGAGCAGCTGCTGCTGGCGCTGGGTCAGGTCGCGCAGGTTGTTGAGCATCTGGCGGCTCTTGTTCATGGCCGAGTTCGGCTGCGCCAGGCGCGCGCCGTTGCGCAGCGCGTTGAGCATCTGGTTGAGCTGCGACAGCAGCTGGCGGGCGGCCTCGCGCGCCCCAGCCTGGCTCAACTGGCGCGCCTGGTCGAGCATCTTCTGCAGGTCCTGGCTCTCCATCGTTTGCTTGTTGCCCTGGTCGATCGGCTGGGTCAGGCCGTTGCGCTTCAGGTGTTCGGCGAGCGCCTGCATGTACTTGTCCATGGCGCGCTGCAGTTCGTCCATGAGCTTTTCGATCTCGCGGTCGTCGGCGCCCTCGCGGAGCGCCTTCTCGAGCCGCTCCTGGATGTCGCGCATGTCGCGCTCAGCGATCGAGTACTCGCCGTCCTCGATATGCAGCGCGGTATCCCACAACAGCTTCTGCACCTCGACCCGGCGCGCCGGCTCCTCGCCGTGGCGGAGCCGCGCCTGGGCGATGGAAAGCGCCAGGAATACAGACGTGTCGTCGAAGAAGTGCATCGGCCGTTCGGCGATGGCCTCGAGATCGGAAACCACCTCGGCCGGCACGTCGTCGCCCGGCTTGTTCAGCTTCTTGCGCGCCGCGATGACCGCGCGCGCGACGGGATGGCTGAAGGTGCGTTCCGGGAGCGCGATCGGCACGGCATCGGTCTCGCCCTCCTGGCCGGCGGCGTCGACCGCGACCAGCGAAACGTCGACCTCGAGCCCGGCCCAGGGATGGTCGGAGAAGTCGCGCGTCGACTGGCCCTTGCCGGTGGCGCCGCCCGGATTGGGCAGCGGCAACTGCATCTCGGAGGTCTCGCCGCCGCCCGGCAGCGGCCAGCCCTCGGCATGGCGGATGACCAGCCGGAGCCCGGTCAGCGCGTAGTCGTCCTTGGCCTCGTATTGCAGTTGCAGGAGGCCGCGGCCCATGTTCTTCGGCGCCTTCAGGAATTCGACCGTTGGCGCCTGGTCGGCGACGACCTTGACTGCCCAGCTGACGGCGACGGCGCCTGCGACGCGCACTTCCAGGGTCTTGG
>JAYNJY010000246.1:0-4603 GCA_038110665.1 Rhodospirillaceae bacterium
ATCTCCGGTGCATCGGCGCCGACCATGTGCAGGCCGAGCACCCGGTCGCTCGCGCGGTCGACCACCAGCTTCATCATGGAATGCTCGTCGCGCCCGGTCAGCGTGTGCAGCATCGGCTTGAAGTGCGAGAGATAAATGTCGACGGCATGGTCGCGGCGTGCCTCGGCTTCGGTCAGGCCGACGGTGCCGACCGGCGGCTGGCTGAACACCGCCGACGGGATATTGGCATAGTCGAGCGCGACCGGGCCCTTGCCGTAGAGCGTCTCGACCAGGGCCATGGCCTCGGCCAGTGCCACCGGCGTCAGGTTGACCCGGGCGGTGGCGTCGCCGATGGCCGATATGCTGTCGCAGGCGGTCCGGGAATAGGCATCGACGGCGATGGCACCGCCCTCCTTGAGTTCGACGCCGGCGGCCTCGAGGCCGAGCCCGGCGGTGTTCGGCCGCCGCCCGGTGGCGTACATGACCAGGTCGGTCTCCAGCATTTCCGACTGGTCGAGGCGGAGCGAATAGGCCGCGCCGGTCTTCTCGATGGACTTGACCCGGCTGTCGCAGTGGATGCGCACGCCCTTGGCCGTCATCTCGTCGTGCAGCGCCGTGCGCACCGCCTCGTCGAAACCGCGCAGGATGTTGTCGGCGCGCAGGATCAGGTCGACGTGGACGCCGAGCGCGTTGAAGATGCCGGCGAATTCGACGGCGATGTAGCCGCCGCCGACGATGGCGATGCGCGCCGGCAGATGGTCGAGTTCGAGCGCCTCGTTCGACGTGATGGCGTGTTCGATACCGGGAATCTCCGGCAAATGCGGCCAGCCGCCGGTGGCGACGACGATGTGTTCGGCGCTCAGTCTTCGGCCTTCGACCTCGACCGTGTGCGGATCGCCGATGCGCCCGGTGCCGTTGATCTCCTCGACCCCGGCGTCGCGCAGGATGCGGTGATAGATGCGCTCCAGGCGGTCGAGCTCGGCCTCCTTGGCGGCGACCAGCTTGTTCCAGTCGAACGCGACTCCGTCGACCGACCAGCCGTAGCCGCGCGCGTCCTCGAAATGCTCGGCGAAATGCGCGCCGTAGACGAGCAGCTTCTTCGGCACGCAGCCGCGCATGACGCAGGTGCCGCCGACGCGGCTGTTCTCGATGACGGCGACGCGCTTGCCGTGGCGCTGGGCGGCGAACCGTGACGCGCGCACGCCGCCGGATCCGGCGCCGATGACGATCAGGTCGTAGTCGAACTTGGGCATGGATCGCTGTCTCCGGTTCGTCGGGCGGGGCAGGTGTCGGGTCATGGCCCGGTCGTCGTGATATCTGTTAATGACGGCTCGCCCGCGCCGCGTCAATATGACGGCCTGTGCATGTGAAAGGTCGTCACCATGGCCAAGCCAATCCCAGCCTCGTCGCCAGGCACGCGATTCGGCGACGTGACACGACGGCGAGTCGCGCTCGGCGCCTCGGGCGCCGCCGCCGCGCTGGCGGTGCCCGGCTGGCCCGCCCGGCCGGTGGCGCCGGTGGTCCATGCCACTGCCGCGGCGCCGGCCAGCGCCCAGCTTCTGGCCAAGCCGGGCAGCCCGAAAACCCAGGTTTGGGCCTACGGCGGACGTGTGCCGGGGCCGGTCGTCCGCGCCCGCCAGGGCGAACGACTCAGGATCGAGCTCGCCAACGGGCTGCCGCAGGAGACCACGATCCACTGTCACGGCCTCAGGCTGCCAAACGCCATGGACGGCGTGCCCGGCCTGACGCAGGCGCCGGTCGCCAAAGGCGGCCGCTTCGTCTACGAGTTCGACCTGCCCGATGCCGGCATGTTCTGGTATCACCCGCACATCTACGCCACCGAACAGGTCGAACGCGGCCTGAGCGGGGTCATCATCGTCGACGAGCCGCAGCCGCTCGAGATCGACCGCGAACTGGTGTGGCTGGCCGACGACTGGCGCATCGGCGACGATGGCGCGCTCAGCGCCGATTTCAACCATCCGCACGACGTTTCCCATGGCGGGCGCATCGGCAACCTGGTCACCGTCAACGGCGCCGAAGTCGAGAGCATCGCGGTCAAGGGCGGCGAGCGCATCCGGCTGCGTCTGGTCAACGCCGCCAATGCGCGCGTCTTCGGCCTTCATTTCGGCGGGCTGGCGCCGCGCGTGATCGCGCTCGACGGCCAGCCGGTGACCCCGTTCGCGCCCGCCGGCGAGCGCGTCGTGTTCGGCCCCGGCCAGCGCGTCGACCTGATTCTCGACGTGCCCGCCCGGCCCGGCGAACGGTTCGTGGTGCGCGACGCGTATTACCGGCGCTTCGCCTACGACTTCGTCACCTTCGTCGTCGAGCCCGGCAAGGCGTTGCGGGACAAGCCCCTTGATACGTCCGTGGCGCTCCAGCCCAACCCGCTCGCCGAGCCGGACCTGGCCAACGCCACCGTTCAGGACGTGCTGATCGAGGGCGGCGCCATGGGCGGTCTCGCCGAGGCCACGTTCAAGGGCGAAAAGGTGCCGTTGCGCAGGCTGTTCCGCGAGCACGGCAAGGCGTGGACGCTCAACGGCATCGCGTCGGCGAGCATGGCCGAGGCGCCGATGTTCCGCCTCGCGCTCGGCAAGAGCTATCGCTGGCGCATCCGCAACGACACCGTCTGGGATCACCCCATGCACTTGCACGGCCACGCGTTCCGCGTACTGTCTCGCGGCGGCAAGCCGGTCGCCGGCCGGCCCTGGGCCGACACAGTGCTGTTGCACGCCGACGAATCGGCCGAAATCGCCTTCGTCGCCGACAACCCGGGCAAATGGCTGTTCCATTGCCATGTGCTCGAACACCATCACGGCGGCATGGGCGCCGTCGTCGAGGTCATCTGAACGGAAGGAAGACGATCATGACAAGTCGACGATCGAGCCGGGACCGGGCGGAGGGTTCGGCCAAGCTTGTCGGCGGACGGCCGGGGGGGACTTCGCGGCGCCAGGCGGCGCGCAACCCGGAAGCCGTGTTGCAGGCCGCCGTCGATGCCATCAACGGCGGCGATTACGAGACCGGCCTCAAGCTGGCCGAGCAGGTCTTGCGGGTTGGCGGCCATCGTGTCGCCGCCGAGGTGGCGGCTCACGCCGCCTTGCACCTGGACACCGATGCGGCGATCTCGGCGCTGACGCGGTTGAACAAGGTGCAGCGCAACGATCCGGCGTTGCTCAACGATCTCGGCGGGGTTTTGTGCCAGGCCAAGCGCTTCGAGGACGCGGAAACCCGTTTCCGGCAATCGCTCAAGCTCCGTCCGCGCCACTCGGCGACCTTGGCCAACCTCGGCCAAGCGCTGCTCGGGCAAAAAAAACACGAGGGCGCGGCGGCGGTGTTCGCGGAAGCGGTAGAGATCGATCCGTCATCTCCATCCGGGCATAGCGGTCTCGGCGCCGCACTCGAGGGGCTGGATCGCTTCGAGGATGCGGTCGCGGCGCATTGTCAGGCGCTGGCGCTCGAGCCCGACAACAGGATTTACCAGGACAATCTCGAGCACGCCTACTTGCAAGCCGGAACGGGCCAAGCAGAGCGCGAGAGGATGTATCGTGCTTGCCTGCAGGTCGATTCGGATGATGTTGCGACGACGATGGCGCTGGGCGGCGTCGTCTACGACCAAAGGCGTTTCGACGAAGCTAAGGCGATCTTCGAGCGTGTGCTGGAACTCGGGCCAAGCGAGAAACAGGAGGCGCGGTCTCGGTTGGCCTTGAACGAGATAGCCTTCATTCAGGGCGATTACGAGACAGCTTGGAAGAATTATGTTTGGCGGCTGAAAACCGGCGATGTCGAGGTCAGACATCATCCCTTTGCCCAGTGGCAAGGGGAGGATCTTCGGGGCAAGACCATACTCATTTGGGAGGAGCAGGGTCTTGGCGAGTGTCTGATGTTTCTTCAGTTCGTTCCGATAATGTTGGCGAGGGGCGCGAGGATCGTCTATGAGACCAAACCTCGGTTCGCGCCGGTGGTTGCCGACGCATTTCCCGAGTTCGAGATCATGCTCGTTCAGGATCCGCCCGCGTCCGTCGGTAGGTCGGACATCGATTTTCAGTCTTCGGTCGGGGATCTTGGCCAATGGCTTTGGCCGGCGTTTTCGACACGGCAACCTCAGCCTCTTCCGAGATTCGCCTCCAAGATGTCCGAGGCGTTCCGAACACGCTATTTGCACGAGACGTGCGCCGAACCGGGCACGAAACTGGTCGGCTTGGCATGGAGAAGTGTCGTTTCGCGGCTCGGTCCGACCAAATCGCTGCGACTCGGCGATCTCGGCGAGATTCTGGCAATACCGCGCACGGTTTTCGTCGACCTGCAATATGGCGACACCCGAAAAGAGATCGCCAAAGCGGAACAGGCTTTCGGATGCACGATTTATCACGACGAGACATTCGATCAGCGTCTCGACTTAGTGTCTTTTTTCGCCCAGGTCGGCGCTCTCGACGCCGTCATGAGCATATCGAACACAACCTTGCATGTGGCCGGCTCCATAGGTGTGCCGACGGCAGGGCTGCTTTCAACGGTGCCGATGTGGCGGTGGGAGTTTGATCGCGACAAGGTGATCTGGTACCCGAGCGTTCGGCTATTCCGCCAAGCGGCGCCGGGCGATTGGTCGGCGCCCGTACGCGAGGCGTTGGCG
>JAYNJY010000247.1:0-4594 GCA_038110665.1 Rhodospirillaceae bacterium
GCCCCGACGTGTTCCGCCGCGCGGCGATGATGAGCGCGCCCTTCGCCGGGCCGCCGGCGCTCAACGCCAAGCCGACGCCCGACATCGACGCGGCGCTGGCCGGGCTCGCGCCGCCCCGCAAGCACTACCAGCGCTACTATTCGACGCGGCACGCCAACGACGACATGTGGCGCTGCCGGCAGGGCGTCCATGATTTCCTGCGCGCTTATTTCCACGTCAAGAGCGCGGACTGGCAGGCCAACGCGCCGTATTCGCTCAGCAACTGGAGCGCCGAGGAACTGGCCAAAATGCCGACCTACTATGTCATGGATTTGCAGAAGACCATGGCCGAGCAGGTCGCGCCCGAGATGCCGACGGCGGCGGAAATCGCCGCCAATGCTTGGCTACCCGACGCGGAGCTACGCGTTTACAGTGACGCCTACGAACGGAACGGCTTCCAGGGCGGGCTCAACTGTTACCGCTGCCGCTTCGAAGAGGCGTTCCAGCGCGAAGCCCAAATCTTCGCCGGCCGCGCCATCGACGTGCCGAGCCTGTTCATCGCCGGCAACAGCGACTGGGGCACCTACCAGGTGCCGGGCGCCATCGAGGCGATGTCCGGCAGGTCGTGTTCGGATTTCCGTGGCCGCCACCTGATCTCGGGCGCCGGCCATTGGGTGCAGCAGGAACGGCCTGACGAAGTCGTCGCAATCCTGCGGGATTTCCTCGCACGCACCTGACCCAGACCTGACCCGGCCGGGGCGCCGGTGAACTTTTCCGGCCCGGTCCGTCACCCAGGATCATGCGACCGCCCCCGACAGGAACAAGCGCCGCTTTCGCAAACGTGAACCATCGCCGTCCGGGTTTGCGATATACTGATGCGATGATCGACCGCCGCCGTTTTCTCGCCACAGCCGCCGCCAGCACCGCCGCCGGTATCGCGGCTTTCGCAATCACGCCCGCCGCCGCCGCCCCGGCGAAGCGGATCACCAAGCCGATCCCGAAGTCGGGCGAGCGCATCGGCATCATCGGCATGGGGTCCTGGATCACCTTCAACGTCGACGGCGACAAGGCCGCGCGCGCGGCCCGCACGCAAGTGCTGGAGACGTTCTTCGCCGCCGGCGGCGGCATGATCGACTCGTCGCCCATGTACGGCTCATCCGAGGAGGTCATCGGCCTTTGCCTGGGCCAGGTCCGGCCCGAGGGCGGCCTATTCTCGGCGACCATGGTGTGGACGTCTTCGAAAGCGGAGGGCACCGAACAGTTCAAGGGCTCGCTCCGGTTCTGGGGCCTGCCGAAGCTCGATCTCTACCAGATCCACAACCTCGTCGGCTGGCGCGAACGCCTGGAGACGATGCAGGCGCTGAAGGCTGCGGGGCGCATCCGCTACATCGGCATCACCACCTCGCACGGCCGGCGCCACCGCGACCTGGAGGAGATCGTCAAGACCCGGCCCGAGTTCGATTTCCTCCAGCTCACCTACAACCCCGACGACCGCGAGGTCGAGGCCAGGCTGCTGCCGGCCGCTCAGGCGAACGGGGTCGCCGTCATCGTCAACCGGCCGTTCCAGCGCGGTTACCCGATCGAGCGGCTGGCGAAAAAGCCACTGCCGGGCTGGGCCGCCGAGATCGGCTGCACCGGCTGGCCGCAGATGCTGCTCAAGTTCGCCGTGTCGCATCCGGCTGTGACCTGCGGCATTCCGGCGACCAGCCAGCTCGCGCACATGGCCGAGAACATGGCCGCCGGCACCGGCGTGTTGCCCGACGCCGACTTGCGACGCCGTATCGCCGCCTTCGTCCAGGACCTCTGACATGGCGGATTGCCTCAGCTACTCGCTGGCCGATTTAATCCCGTTCTCGCCAGGGACCTATTTCCGCCTGTTCGAACGCTACCAGCAAGACATCTTCCCGCTGCATTGGGCCGGCTAGGCCGCCGGCCTTGATCCGCATCGCCGTCCTCGGCCATCCGCTGTTCGCCGCGCTCGCCGGCATGAGCTGGATGGGGGCGGGGTTCTTCGGCACCGCGCCCGACCCGACCGCCGCCGCAACGCTCGGCCTCGCACTCGCCCTTACCGGCTGGCGGCGCTGGGTCTTCGCCGTCATTCCGCTCGCCTGGTGCGCCGTCGGCGCGATGACCGCGCTCGGCATGAACCGCCCGCTGCTCGGCGCCACCGCCGCCGCCGGGCTGGTGCTGTGGGCGTTCTTTTCGATTTGGCCGGGTCGCCACCGCCCGGTACAGTGACGCCCGAAAAGGGCAAATCCATGATCGAGTTCCATTACGCGCCGACGCCAAACGGCTGGAAAGTCGCCATCATGCTCGAGGAATGCGGCCTCGACTACGAGACGCATTTGCTGCGGCTCACCGAGGGCGACCAGTTCAAGCCGGAATTCCTGGAGATCAGCCCCAACGCCAAGATGCCGGCGATCCTCGACCACGACGGACCGGAAGACTTCGGCGCAGGGCCGGTCGGCGTGTTCGAGTCGGGCGCCATCCTGCTCTATCTTGCGGAAAAGACCGGCCGCTTCATGCCGACCGACGCCAGGGGCCGCAAGGAAACGCTCGAGTGGCTGTTCTGGCAGGTCGGCAACCAGGGCCCGATGGCCGGCCAGCTCAGCCATTTCGCCAACTATGCGCCGAAGGCCGCGGACGAGGGCTTCGAATACGCGCGCCGGCGCTACAAGGGCGAGTACGAACGCGCCCTGGCCGTGCTTGAGCGGCGGCTCGATGGCCGCGATTACATCCTCAATTTCGGCTATTCCATCGCCGACATGATCGCCTTTCCCTGGGCCTTCATCGCCAAGCCGCTTGGCGTCGATCTCGGCCCGTTCCCGAACGTCGCGGCGTGGCGCGGCCGAATCAAGCTCCGCCCGGCGGTCATGCGCGCCATCGACCTCCACAAGGACGCGCAGAACCGGGGCCCCGGCATGGCCACGGCGGAGAACAATAAAATTTTTTATAATCAGGGCGCTGACGTTTTTCGTCGCAATCCGGCTTGAAGCCGGAACCGGGGGCTTGATGCGCTCGCGCCAGCGGTCCAACATGCGCCAATGAGCGCATCCATCGCCCCCGACCGCAACCTGTCGCTGGAAGCCGTGCGCGCCACGGAGGCCGCCGCCATCGCCGCGGCGCGCTTCATGGGCAGCGGCGACGAACGCGCCGCCGACCAGGCCGCCGTCGCGGCGATGTACCAGGCGCTTTCGACCTTCCAGATCGACGGCACGGTCCGCATCGGCGAGGGCGCCGATGGCGAGACCGGCCAGCTCTTCGTCGGCGAGAAGGTCGGCAACGGCAACGGCCTCAAGGTCGACGTGGCGCTGGTCGCGCTCGAAGGCAAGAGCATCGTCGCGCGCGGCGGCTACAACGCGCTTTCCGTCCTGGCCACGGCCGAGGACGGCGGCTTTCTCACCGTCCCCGAAATCTACATGGAAAAGATCGCGGTCGGCGCCGAAGTGCCGGCCGACGCCATCGACCTGGACGCCGAACCGGCCGAAAACCTGAAGGCGGTGGCCGAGGCCAAGGGCGTCGAGGTTTCCGACCTGCTGGTCTGCCTCTTGGACCGGCCGCGCCACAACGAGCTGGTCGCCAAGGTGCGCGCCGCCGGCGCGCGCGTGCGGCTGATCCTGGACGGCGACGTCAGCGGCGTCATCGCCGCCGGCATGCCGCAGAGCGCCGTCGACGTCTATCTCGGCATCGGCGGCGCGCAGCAAGGGGTGTTGGCGGCGGCGGCGCTGCGCTGTTTCGACGCGCACATGCAGGCCCGCCTGGTGATCCGCAGCGGCGACGACGCGGAGCAGGCCAAGAAGGCCGGCATTCCCGACCCAGCGCAGAAATACACCGCCGAGGAAATGGCGCGTGGCAACGTCACCTTCGCCGCCACCGGCGTCAGCGAAGGCCCGATGCTCAACGGCGTCGATCTCTATCCGGGTGGCGGCGTCACCCATTCCATGGTGATGCGCTCGCGCACCGGCACCTTCCGGTTCATCGAGGGCCACCATGACTTCACCCGGGGACATGACTAGGGCTCGCCTGGGCGTGCATGGCGTCCTCGTCCCGACCCTTTTGAGGCGGGCGAAGCGGACGGCTCCTTTGCTTGAGAATTCGGGCCTGTGACGGGATGAATTCAGACGATGGCTGATGACTCGAAGCGGTCGCTTTTAGAGTCAACAATCTATTTCCGGTTTTCAGCGACTAGTGGACATTTTTGTGAAATCGTTGATGACAGGACGGTCAAGCAAAGCCTCAACATGATGATAGTGTACTCGACGCCAAAATTCCGGGTTTATGTGGATAAATTCACCATCTCAGGGCAACCTATGCCGACGCCAAACTTTCAACCAGATCTTCAATATCACCAACGAATGTGTCACTTAATGCATCAATCTTTGCATACCGCATCGGCACGACCCCACTGCAAATCAATGCAGACTTTATGATTGGGCTGTCGATCTTGCAGAACCTAGCAACACCGTTCGTATCATCCCTGAGATACTCGACACGTCGCAGGTGTCTCCACAATTTGTCTGGCTCGCCGTTCGGTTTGGTCGTCCCCTGATAGTCCGACAACACATGTGCCATTTCACTATGGTTTCGTGCGCGGGATAGGTCTTTCGCTTCGATT
>JAYNJY010000248.1:0-4581 GCA_038110665.1 Rhodospirillaceae bacterium
CGCGTGAGCCGTCATAGAACTTCGGGAGCAGATGCCATGACGCCGCCCTACACCATCGACACCATCGATCACGTCGTCATCCGCGCCCATCTCGCCGGCCATGGCGGCGACGTCGGCGACATCGGCACGCGCTTCGGCGCCGAGGGCGACGGGCTCTCGCTCTACGTCACCGACCCGGAAGGAAACGTCGTCGAATTGAAGGCGGGATAAAACGCCCTTAAATCTTCACGCAATTGACTCCATAGTGGTGCGCTCAGGATCGCGGGAGGTAAGCATGCCCATCGACAAACTGGCGAAAGACACTGCAGGCGAAATTCTGGCCACGCTCGGCGCCGGCCCGGACAAGTCGGCCGAAGTCACCCGTACCATCGAGAAGGCGCTTGTCGGCGTCGCCAAGGAAACCCAGGTGCGCTGCCTCGACGTGGTGCAGGTCTGTTGTTCCGCCGACAAGGACCTGGCGCACAAAATCTCCGACGAACTCGTCCGCAAGCAGGCGGCGCTGATCGCCAACCTGTCGTCGATGCGCTGACGCCTGGGCGGCGGCGGACGCCGCGGCCGGCGCACACGCTTCGGTCCCGGAACGTCCGGGCCGGCGGTCGCGTGCGTCTCGGGATTATCGGCGTTAGATGAAGATGTGCAGAAGGAACCGGACCAGCAGGACGAGGCCGATGGCGCCGACGGTGCCGATGCCCAAAACGTTGAGCAGGTTCTTCACGGACAATGATTCGTTCTGGTTCATCTTGCTCTCTTCACTCCCCTGGATCTTAGAGAGATTGTTGGCTCCCTTCACCGGCACTCCGGCGTGCCGACAGTATACCGAGGACGGTTGCGGTCGTATACAGCTTCCTAGGCCCGGTACGGTTCTCTGCGGCGTCCGCCTGCACAACCGCTATTGACCTCGCTTCGGGCAAACCCGACTGTTGCGGGGTGCGGATGCGTTCGCCGCCGGGCGGGTGCGGGATGGCAATGGGGGCGGTTGGCGAATGCCGATTACAAAAGTTAGCGGTGGCGACGTCCATTACGAATGTCACGGACAGGGCGCGCCCGTGGTGATGGTGCTGCCGAGCAGCAGCGGTCCGGTGGGTCCGGGGCCCTTTGCCGATACGCTTGCCGAGCGCTTCATGGTCATCCGGTACGATCCGCTCGGATCCGGACGCAGTTCTCCCGCGCCGTCACCGCGGGCCGTGTCGATGGCCGCGCGCGCCAGGGAGGTGATCGGCGTGCTCGACGCCTTGGCGATCAAGCGCGCGTATCTGTGCTGCCATTCCACCGGCTGCGGTATCGGGCTGGCGGCCGCCGCCGGCAACCCCGAGCGAATCGGCGGATTGGTTCTGATCTCGCCCTGGACCCATGCGGACGGCCACCTGACGGTGATACAGAACCTCCGAATCGCCGCTGTGCACGCGCTCGGCCCGCGCGAATATGAAAGGTTTAACGCCAACCTGCTGTTTCCGCCGGCCTATCGGCGCAGGCACGAAGCCGGTTTCGACCGCCTGGCGGAAACGGCGAAACAACAGGACGCCGAACGGTTCGCAGACCGGTTGATCGCCATCCTGGCGTTCGATGCGCGCCCGATCCTGCCGACCATCGCGTGCCCGACCCTGGTCGTGACGGACGTGGACGACCAGTTGATGCCGGTCTGGTTCGGTCGCGACATGGCGCGCGACATCCCGGGCGCCGCACTCATCGAGTTGGCCGATGGCGGGCACATGCTCCCCGAGACGCACGGCCGCGAACTGGCGGCAAGGGTTGCCGATTTTCTCGGCCGGATCGAACCGGCCTAAGGCACCAGCCTATACCCGCCCGGCTCGGTGACCAGGATCTGGGCGTTGGACGGTTCCGGCTCGATCTTCTGGCGCAGCCGATAGACGTGCGTCTCCAGCGTATGCGTGGTGACGGCGGCGTTGTAGCCCCAGACCTTGTCCAATAGCATCTCGCGGCTGACGACGCGGTCGCCGGCGCGGTAGAGGTATTTCAGGATCGCAGTTTCCTTGTCGGTCAGGCGGATCTTCTTCTTGCCGTCGGGCAGCACCAGCATCTTGTTGGCCGGCTGGAAGGTGTAGGGACCGATCGCGAACATGGCGTCGTCGGAGCGCTCGTGCTGGCGGATGTGGGCGCGGATACGCGCCAGCAGAACGCCCAGCTTGAACGGCTTGGTGACGTAATCGTTGGCGCCGGCCTCGAGCCCCAAAATCGTGTCGGCGTCGGTGTCGGCGCCGGTCAGCATGATGATCGGTGAGCGTACGCCGACGCGGCGCAGCAGCTTGCACACCTCGCGGCCGTCGAGGTCGGGCAGGCCGACGTCGAGGATGATGACGTCGAAGTATTCCTGCTTGGCGCGCTCGAGCGCGTCGGCGCCGCTTTCGACCCCGACCGATTCGAACTCTTCGTGCGGCTCGAGCTGCTCGGAGAGCATTTCGAGCAGCGTCGGGTCGTCGTCGACGATCAGGATTTGCTTGCCGGTGGTCATGTTTTTCTCGCCAATCCGCATCCAAATGCTAGCATGTGCCGCAAGCGCCGGAAAACAACGTCCGGCCACGGGATTCCGTCGCTCCGGAACGTCCGGCCGGCGATCCCAAGCCGAAGTTCGAGAATAGGCCGCAAAAATGGTTCGGTCCACCGCCGATATCGTCGAAATTCCCGCAAGCCGGGCACAGCCGGCGCTGCTCGCCGTCGAGCGCGCCATCTCGGAGCTGCGGCGCGGACGGTTCGTCGCGGTCCGTGGCAACAACGGCTCGGCGGCGCTGGCGTTGGCTTGCGAGGGCGTCACCCCGGAAGCGCTGAAATCGCTTTCCGTCACCGCCGGCGCACCCGCCGCGCTCTCGATCACGGCCAGGCGCGCGCGCGTGCTCGGCATCGCCAAGCCTGAGACGACGGTTTCGGCGGGCCGCATCGTCACGCTCTCGACCGAGCCGGTGCTCAGCGCCGAGACCGCCGCCGCCATCGCCGATCCGCTGGCGGCGTTCGACGCCGGCGCCATTCGTTTCACCTGCCACGAGACGCAAACCTACGATTCCGAGAGCGCCGCGGTGATGCTCGCCAAGCTGGCGCGGCTGTTGCCGGCGGCGCTGACCGCGCCGGTCGACGTCGACGACGCCGACGACTTGGCCGGCTGGGCGTTGCGCCATGACCTGATGCTGATCGATTCCGGCGACGTCTTCCAATACGACAAGACCGCCGCACGCTCGCTCCGCCAGGTGAGCGAAGCCGGCGTGCCCTTGGCCGACGCCGAGAACACCCGCGTCATTGCCTTCCGGCCGCGCGACGGCGGGCTCGAACACCTCGCCATCGTCGTCGGCGAACCCAAGCCCGGCGAGCCGGTATTGGCGCGCATCCACTCGGAATGCTTCACCGGCGACCTGTTGGGATCGCTTCGCTGCGATTGCGGCGACCAGTTGCGCGGCGCCATCCAGGAGATTGGCCGCGCCGGCGCCGGCGTGCTGCTCTACCTCGCCCAGGAAGGCCGCGGCATCGGGCTGATCAACAAGCTCCGCGCCTACGCGTTGCAGGACCAGGGCTTCGACACCATGGACGCCAACGAGCAGCTCGGTTTCGACGCCGACGAGCGGATTTATTTGCCGGCGGCGCAGATGCTCCGGCTGTTGGGCTTCGACAAGGTCAGGCTGATGACCAACAATCCCTTGAAGGTCGACGCGCTGACGTCTTGCGGCGTCCAGGTCGCCGAGCGCGTCGCGCATTCGTTCCCGTCCAATAAGCACAACGAGCACTACCTCAAGACCAAGGCGACGCGCGGTGGGCACATCATGTAGCCGGGGTGCGGCAAATCTTGCCGCCCGGGCCGCCGTTACCGCCCTTTTGAATTTCAACCTATTGAAATTGCTGATTTTCCAGTGGCATGGGGCTTGCGTCTTCAGGCGCAAACAACGAACGCCAAACGAACGTATGAACGGGAAAACATCATGGTCACCACTCAATCGGCCGTATTGCCGTGGAGCCGGCCGTCGCTGACCAACGATCCCACGCCCGCCCCGGCCCGCGCCGCCGCCGCGACAGGCGCGGCGACCCTCGACAAGCCCGACAGCCCGGCCAACGGCGGTAGCGCCGAGTTCAATCCGTTCGGCAAGGACGGCTTCAGCTTCCTCGACCTGATCGACGTCATCAATCCGCTGCAGCATATTCCCCTGATCGACACCCTCTACCGCGAGATGACCGGCGACACCATCGATCCGTTGCCCCGGATCGCCGGCTCGACGCTGTTCTTCGGGCCGATCGGCGCGGCCTTCGCCGGTGCCAACGTCGTCGTCGAGCAGATCTCCGGCCAGGATGTCGGCGACCACATCATGACCGCGCTGAAGTCGGACGGTGTCGGCCTCGCCACCGCCGCCGCCGAGACCGCGCCGCCGCATGCGGTCAGCGTCATCGCCAAGCAGCCGGCCGCCGCCGGTACCGACGACGCCTTCGCCGCCGACGACCCGGTCAGCCCCTGGGCCCGCGGCGAACTCGCATACCGCACCGAACTCGCGCGTGGCCGCGACGTGGCGGGGCTCGATCGTGGCCGCGACTTCGCCGCCGCCGGTACCGACGACGCCTTCGCCGCCGACGACCCGGTCAGCCCCTGGG
>JAYNJY010000249.1:0-1415 GCA_038110665.1 Rhodospirillaceae bacterium
CACGGCGGCGTCATCGTGCATTTCGACGGCGACCTCATGCTGATCACCTTCAATGCCGTGACGCCTGATCCGGACCACGCCGCCAACGCGGTCGAAAATCAAACAAATAGATGAAAAGTCATATGACAGAAATATGACTTCAAAATTGATATACATACATCAAGTGCTAAAATTTTTCCGAATTCAACCGGCATAAGTCACGCGTTTTGCCGCTTCAGGCGCGAAGCGTGGCGCCGGTCTTCTGGCGAACGTTGTCGACGATACGTTGCGAAACGACCTCGATCTCGGCGTCCGTCAACGTGTGCTCCGCCGGTTGCAGGGTCACGCCGACGGCGAGCGATTTCTTGCCGTCGCCGAGGCTGGCGCCGGTGAACACGTCGAACACGCCGACATCGGCAATCAACGCCTTCCCGGCGCCGCGGACGGCGGCAACGACGTCACCGGCCGCGACCGCGGCGTCGACGACAAAGGCGAAGTCGCGCTCGACTTTCTGATAGGGCGAGAGCGCCAGCGCCGGGCGGGCCGTGCCTTTGCGCGCCTTGGGCTGTGGCAGGTTGTCGAGATAGACCTCGAAGGCCGCCGCCGGACCGGCGACGTCCATGCCGGCGAGCACGCCCGGATGCAATTCGCCGAAATGAGCGAGAACCACCTTGGGCCCCTGGCGGATGGCGCCGGAGCGCCCGGGGTGGTAGTAGCCCGGGGCCTCGGTCACGACCTGCAGGCGATCCGTGTCGATGCCGAGTTCGGCCAGGACCGCCATTGCGTCCGCCTTGGCGTCGAAGGCGTCGACCGGCCGCGCCGGACCGGCCCAGTGGCGTCCGCCGATACGGCCGATGCGCAGTCCGGCGGCGACTTGCGCCTGGTCTTCGGGCGCATCGCCGGCGAACTGCGGCCCGACTTCGTAGAGCGCCGCATCGGCCATGCCGCGTGCTGCGTTGCGCCCGGCCGCGCGGAGCAGGTTCGGCAGCAGCGACGGGCGCATGACGTCGAGATCGGCGCTGATCGGATTGACCAGCCGCACCGATGTCGGCACCTCGCCGAAGCGGGCGGCGTCGGCGGCGGCCAGGAACGAATAGGTCACCGCCTCGACCATGCCGCGCGCGGCAAGCCGCCGCCGGGCCTGTTGGCGACGGCGGCCTTGCGGGCTTTGCGCGAGACCTGGCAGCGCCGCGCCGATCTTCAATGGCACCGCCGGAATCCTGTCATAGCCGCCGAGCCGCAGCACTTCCTCGACCAGGCAGGCCTCGCCGACGATGTCGCCGCGCCAGGACGGCGGCTCCACCGCGAGATGATCCGAGGCGATTTCATGCGCGCCGAAGCCGAGCTTGGCGAGAATGCCCTCGCAATCGAGCTCGTCGATGTCGACGCCGCCGAGCGCGCACAGCATCATCGGATCGTTTATGTCCCCCATATGG
>JAYNJY010000249.1:1425-4579 GCA_038110665.1 Rhodospirillaceae bacterium
CTTCCTCGACCAGGCACGCTTCGCCGACGATGTCGCCGCGCCAGGACGGCACGCCGGCGACGAAATCATCCCCGTCGCGGGTGACGTCGAAGCCGAGCACATCGAGGATGCGTTCGATCTCGGCCGCCGCCACGTCGACGCCGCCCAGCGTCAGTAACCGTTCGGCGCGCAGCCGAACGCTGCGGCGCCATTCGGGCTCGGCGCCGGCGACGACCGCTGCCGAGGCCTCGCCGCCGCAGAGCTTCAGGATCATGCGGGTCGCGATTTCCATGCCGTCGGCCAGAAAGGCCGGATCGACCCTGCGTTCGAAGCGATAGCGGGCATCGGACATGATGCCGAGCTTGCGGCCGGTGCGCGCCGTGCGCACGGGGTCGAAATAGGCACATTCGACGAACACCTCAGTCGTTTCCGGCGTGCAGCCGGAGACCTCGCCGCCCATCACGCCACCGAGACCTTCCGGCCCGGCGTCGTCACCGATGACGCATATCTCGGTGTCGAGTTCGTAGGTCTTGCCGTCGAGCGCCAGCATGGTTTCGCCCGGCTTGGCGAGGCGCGGGCGGATGTCGCCCTTGACCTTGGCGAGGTCGAACACGTGCAGCGGCCGGCCCAAGTCAAAGGTGATGTAGTTGGTGATGTCGACCAGCGCCGAGATCGGCCGGAGCCCGATGGCGCGGAGCCTGTCCTGCATCCATTTCGGGCTGTCCGCGTTGGTGACGCCCCGGATGGTGCGGCCGATGAAATACGGGCAAGCGTCCCGGGCCGCGTCGGGAAAATCGAGCACGACCTTGGTCGGGCTCTCGAACGCGCCGGTGACCGGCGCGGTGTCCAGCGCCTTCAGGCTGCCGAAGCCGCTCGCCGCCAGGTCGCGCGCGATGCCACGCACGCCCAGGCAGTCGCCGCGATTGGGCGTGATGGCGATCTCGACGATCGGATCGTCGAGGCCCATGACCCGAACCGCCGGCTCACCGACCGGCGCGTCGGCCGGCAGGTCGACGATACCGTCGTGGTCGTCGGAAAGCCCCATCTCGCGCTCGGAAAGCAGCATGCCCGAACTCGCCACGCCCCGGATCTCGGTCTTCTTGAGCTTGATGCCGGTGCCGGGAATGAAGCTGCCCTCGGTCGCGAACACGCCCTTCATGCCGGTGCGCGCGTTGGGCGCGCCGCAGACGACCTCGAAGACGGCGCTGCCGGTATCCACCGTGCAGACGCGGAGCTTGTCGGCATTGGGGTGCGGTTTGGCCTCGACCACGTGGGCGACGACGAAACCTTCGAGCCCCTTGGCGCGGTCCTCGACACCCTCGACCTCGAGGCCGACCATGGTGAGGCGCTCGATCAACGCTTCGAGCGGCGCGTCGAATTCCAGGTGCTCGCGGAGCCAGCCGACGGTGAATTTCATCGGTTGAGCCCTCCCACCATCGAAGGCACGTCGAGCGTGCTGAAGCCGTAGTGCCGGAGCCAGCGCAGGTCCGATTCGTAGAACGTGCGCAGGTCGGGAATGCCGTATTTCAGCATCGCCAGGCGCTCGATGCCCATGCCGAAGGCGAAGCCCTGGTATTGCGCGGGATCGACGCCGCAGTTCTCCAGCACCTTCGGGTTGACCATGCCGCAGCCGAGAATCTCGAGCCAGTCGTCGCCGTGGCCGATACGCAACTGTCCGCCTTCGCGCGTGCAGCCGATATCGACCTCGGCCGAGGGCTCGGTGAACGGGAAGTAGCTCGGCCGGAAACGCACCGGCAGGTCGTCGACGCCGAAGAACGCGCGGCAGAACTCGATCAGGCAGCCCTTGAGATGGCCCATGTGAATGCCCTCGTCGATGACCAGGCCTTCAACCTGGTGGAACATCGGCGAGTGGGTCGCGTCGTAGTCGCAGCGATAGGTGCGGCCGGGCGCGATGACGCGGAACGGCGGCTTGCCGTTCTGCATGGTCCTGATCTGCACCGGCGAGGTATGCGTGCGCAAAACCATGCGCTCGCCGTCCTTTTCCCCCGGCAAATAGAAAGTGTCGTGCTCCTGGCGCGCCGGATGGTCGGGCGGAATGTTGAGCGCGGTGAAATTGTGCCAGTCGTCCTCGATGTCGGGGCCTTCGGCGACGGCAAGGCCCATCTCGCCCAGGATGGCGACGACTTCCTCGATGGTCTGGCTGATCGGATGGATGCGGCCGTCGCCTTCGGGCCTGGCCGGCAGGGTGACGTCGATGCGTTCGCCGGCGAGGCGCGCTTCCAGCTCGCCGGCCGCCAGTTCCCGCTTGCGCGCGTCGATGGCCTCGGAGATCTCGGTCTTTAGTGCGTTCAGCGCCTGGCCGGCCTGCTTGCGGGCCTCCGGGTCCATGGCGCCGAGCCCCTTCATCAGCACCGTGACGCGGCCCTTCTTGCCGAGCGCGTCGACACGCAGCGCTTCGAGCGCGTCACTGCCGGCCGCGTTGGCGACGGCGGCGGCGAGTTCGGATCGGAGGCTTTCAAGATCGTCCATGGTCATCCATCCCAATGGCCTTGTCCCCATACGCAAACGGGAGCCACCGCACAGGCGGGGCTCCCTTGCAATTCGCGCGGTCGGGGACGCGTTTAAGCGTCAAGCGGTCTTGGCGAGAGCGGCCTGTGCCTGATCTACCAAGCCTTTAAACGCCGCTGGTTCCGCGATGGCGAGATCAGCCAGAACCTTGCGGTCGATTTCGACACCAGCCTTGCCGAGGCCGTTCATGAACTGCGAGTAGGTAAGGCCGTGCTCGCGCACGCCGGCGTTGATGCGCTGGATCCAGAGTGCGCGGAAGGTGCGCTTCTTGGCGCGGCGGTCGCGGTAGGCGTACTGCAGGCCCTTCTCGACGCGCTCGATCGTGATGCGAAGGTTGTTCTTGGCCCGGCCCCGATAGCCCTTGGCAAGTTTGAACAGCTTCTTGTGCTTGGAATGGCGGGGGACGGCGCGGGTAACGCGTGACATTGTCTATCCTCCCTCGCTCAGGCGTAAGGCATGTAAGATTTGACGAGACGCGCGTCCTGGTCGGTCAAGACCATGGTACCGCGGGCGTGCCGCTTCATCTTCTGGCTGCGCTTGCGCAAATTGTGACGTTTGTAGGCGACGCCGGCGCGGACCTTGCCGCTCGCCGTCAGCCGGAAGCGCTTCTTGGCGCCCGACTTCGTTTTCAGTTTGGGCATTTCGG
>JAYNJY010000250.1:0-3899 GCA_038110665.1 Rhodospirillaceae bacterium
TCGTCTTCCGCGTCGGGCTGCTCGCCAGCCCGGTCTGGATCATCGGCCTGACCATGCCGATCTTCACCTTATCGGGGTTCGAATTTTCCTAGCGCGACCTGATCCTGGGCGCCGGCGGCCTGTTCCTTCTCTAAAAGGGTACGCTCGAAATTCACGAGATCGTTGAGGGCGACGAGGACGGCCCCGACGGCGGCCGCAAGACCCTGACCTTCGCCGCCGCCATTGTGCAGATCATGGTGCTCGACATCATCTTCTCGCTCGACTCGGTGATCACCGCCGTCGGCATGGTGCAGAACCTGCCGGTGATGATTGCCGCCGTGATCATCGCGGTGATCATCATGATGGCGGCGTCGGCGCCGGTCAGCAAGTTCATCCAGGAACATCCAACGACCAAGATGCTGGCACTCAGCTTCTTATTGTTGGTGAGCGTGGCACTTTGCGCGAACACGCTCCATTTCCACATTCCGCGCGGCTATCTCTACTTCGCCATCTTCTTCTCGGCCACCGTCGAGGTGCTCAACCTGATGGCGCATAAGCTCCAGCGCCGGGCGCGGGCGGCGGCGAAGTCCGACGGCTAGGCCTCAGCGGCACGAAGTGCGGGGCGCAACGCCACGCAGAGCGGCAGCGTCAGCGCGACGACGGCGGCGACGACGGTGAGCGCCGTCTCCAGCCCGAAGGCATCGCTCAACACGCCACAGCCGAGCGGTGCCACGGCACCGGAGGCGGTGCCGAATGTGTAGAAGAGCCCGTAGGCACGGGCCTGGCGACGGCTTTCGACAAAATCGCCGACGGTGCCGTAGAGCACCGATGAGGTGCCGTTGAGCGCAATGCCCATGAGCGGCAGGACGATCATTGCCGGCGTTAGCGGCAACGCGATCATCGCCAGGATAAGGCCCGACGTCGCCACCTCGGTCAGCACCACGGTCCTGAGAATGCCGAGACGCTCGGCGACCAGGCCGCAGACCAGCTTACCGGCGGCACCGCCGGCGAACAGCAGCGCCAGCGCGAAGCCGATGCCGGCGACATCGAGACCCTTGGACATCAGCAGGAACGGCATGAAGGTGATGAAGCCCATGCGCGTCGCGCTGTCGATCATGCTGATCGAGGCGAGCACGCCGAAGCCGCGCGGATCGCGGATGCCCCAGCCGGCCGGCTGGGCGGCCGTGGGCTGATTGTCCGCCGGCACCGCCGGCGCCGTGCGTTCACCGAGCCCCAATCGCGCGAGCACGAACAGGATCACCACCGCCGATGCGATGCCGACGGCGCCATAGGCCGACGCGCCGGCCTGCCAGCCGTAGAAGCCGATGATGGTGGCGACGGAAAACGGCATCGCCACCTTGCCGAGATCGCCGGCGAAATTGTAGATGCCGAGCGCCGAGCGCCGGCGCCCGCCCTCGTAGGCATTGGAGATGATCGAGGATGCGATCGGATGCTGCACGGCGCAGCCGGCACCGGACAGCACCAGCGCGGCGGCAAGGGTGAAGAAGCCGTCGGCGAAGGCGAGCAGCACGAAACCGCTGCCGACCAAAAGCGTACCGGCGACCAACACGGCGCGTTCGCCGAAGCGCTCGGCGGCGAACCCGGCCGGCACCTGCATCGACGACATGCTGCCCGACATGCACATCTTGAGAAAGCCGACCTGCGCATGGCTGAGCCCGAAGCCGGTCGCCCACAACGGCAGCAGCACGAACAGGCAGTCGGTGAAGCCGTCGTGGATGAAGTGGGCAAAACTGCCGGCGCCGAGCGCACCGCGCCGCGTTCTCGATGTGTCGGATTGAGGCTCCATGGCGCGGAGTTTACAGAGCGATATGAAATCGGTAAAATTCATAAATTTTTTATTTAAATAGATTTAACCTATGTATGAAACCTGGCTTCGATCCTTCCATGCCGTCGCTCGCCATGGCGGCGTCACTGCGGCGGCGCAGGCGCTGGGCCTGAGCCAGCCGACGGTGACCGAGCAGGTCAAGGCGCTGGAAAAACGCTTCCATGTCGAACTGTTCCACCGCCAGGGCCGGCGCATCTCACTCACCGCGGTCGGACGTTCGCTCTACGCCATCACCCAGGACATCGCCGGACATATGGAAGAGGCGGTGCGTCTGTTGGAGTCCACCGCCAGCGAGCCGGAAGGCCCCTTCGCCATCGGCAGCGCCAACCCCTACTACGTGATGGAACTGGTGAGCGCCTTCTCAGCGCGCTTTCCGGCATTGACCCCGAGTGTCCAGGTGAAGAACCGGGCCGAGGTGATCGCCGGCCTGATCGACTTCCGCTACGACGCGGTGATGTACGGCCGGCTGGAGAACGACGCCCGCATCCTCAACCTGCCCTACCGGCGTGAGCGCGTCGTCGTGCTGGTGCCAAGGCACCACCCATGGGCCAAGCGCAAGGACCTCCGCATCAAGGAATTGAAGGACCAGCCCTTCGTCTTTCGCGAGGCGCGCTCGACCGCGCGGGCGGCCTTCGAAGGGGCGCTGGACGCCGCCGGCGTGCACGTGCGCCCGACCATGGTACTCGACAGCCGCGAAGCCATTCGGGAAGCCGTCGCCATCGGCATCGGGTTCGGCTACGTCGCCGAGGGCGAACTGATCCCGACCGACCGCGTCCGCGCGGTACCCGTCGTCGACGCCGAGATGCACGTCAATTTCCACATTGCCTGCCTCCGGAGCCGCGCCGAAAGGCCGTTGATCCGCACCTTTCTGGAAACCGCCCAGGCGCTCGCCAACTGGCAAGCCTAGTGCACGCGGAAGGCGCCGTGGCAACCGGCACAGGCGGCGGTGATTTCCTGCAGCGGTTGCACCTTGCGCGCACCGGCCGGCGTCGGGTCGAGGTCGGCGACTTCGGCGAGGCGCGCGAAGCGGCTGGCGGCCCGGTGCATCGACGTGCCGATCTGCTTCATGGCGTCGGGCATGAAGGGCGCCATGTGCTCGCGCATCATCTCGGGCAGCTTAACCAGTTGGCGCTCCTCGGCCTGCGCCGGCCGCACCATGCCGGCGAGGACGGCCAGCAATAGCAGAAGCATACGTATCATGACTGCCTCGCCGCGCCGTCGTCGGGGTAACTCTTGCCCATCCCTAAGGCCGGGTCCATCTGCGTGCCGTAGGGCGGGATCGGGTAGCGCAGACCAACCTTACCGATACCGGCCAGGCCCTCGAGACCGCGCATGAACTCGTCGGGCGGCATCGCCAGCAGCATCTCGTCGTCGGCGACCCCGCCGTAGCGGCGTTCGGCATAGCACGGGATCGAGATCGAGGTCTGGCGCGTCGCCAGCGCCCGGCCCCAACTGTCCGAGCACGCACTCTCGCCGGTGATGGTCATGTCGTAGCGCTTGTAGCGTTTCCACTGCAGGCCGTTGACGAACAGGATCGTCTGCGCCGGCGTCGCGTAAAACAGCACGATGTCGGGCGGATCGAGGCGCTCGGTACGCAGCGGCGCGGCGCAGATGCCGGCATACTTCGGCTCGACTCGGGTCATCTCGGCTTGGTGCGCCTTGGCGGCTTCGCGGTTCTGGAACCACACGCCGTCCATCTGCTCGCCGGTGAGATAGGCGTCGGCTGGCTTGTTGAGGCCGACGATGCCGCCGCAATTGGAATGCATGCGTGTGTTCTCGTGCCTGATGCCGAGCGTGAAGCCGGCGGTGCGTACCTGGCCGACCAGCTGGCACATGGTGAAGTGGAAATCGGCGGTCGGCGTACGCACCCCCGGGACCGCCATCATCTCGGCCTCGTCCTCGAACAGCTTGAGTCCGATCGGCAGGGTGCGGATGCGGAGCGTCTCGATCAGCGTCGCCGCACCCCGTTTCAGGGCTTCGGCGGAAATGTCGTATTCGGTCTCGGCGTCGGTCATGCGGCGGACTCCCTCAGGCGCCCGTGCGGCACCCCTTACAGGAAATGATTGATGATTTT
>JAYNJY010000250.1:3909-4578 GCA_038110665.1 Rhodospirillaceae bacterium
GTACTCCCCCAAGGGCGTTTTAGCGCCCGACCAATATCAAGGGCGCACGGAACCGGCGCCCCTCACATGTAATGATGGATGATTTTCTCGCCGAAGAAACGCGTTCCTTCGATGGGCGGCATCGGCTGGATGACGATGTGGCTGACGCCGGCCTCTGCCCAGGCGTCGATGCGGTCGCGCACTTGGGACACATCGCCGAACAGGTTGGCCGACAGCACGACGTCGACGGTTGGCGGTATCGGGAAGCGGTGCTTGCGTTCGGCCGCATACATCTCGGCCCACTTGAGGGTCTCGGCTTCCGACTTGTCGGCGAGGCCGACGGCGGACAACGCAACCGCGAACGGGCGGTCGGCGCGCTTTTCACGCATGCCCTTGACCAGCCCGGCGACGATATCGGGCGACTTAGAATACATGAACCAGACGTCGCCATGCTCGATCATCAGTTGCTGGGTCGGTGGCGAGTCGCCGGCGATCCAGATCGGCGGATAGGGCTTCTGCACTGGTTTTGGATTGCAGTAGGCCTCCTTGAGCTGGAAATAGCGCCCGGTGAAGCTGAATTTATCTTCCGTCATCAGGCCGCGCATGATGTGGAGCGACTCGTTCAGGCGCGCGATACGTTCCAGCCCGTCGTCGCTCCAACTGTCGAAACCGTAGGCCTTGGCCTCGTCG
>JAYNJY010000251.1:0-4552 GCA_038110665.1 Rhodospirillaceae bacterium
CCTCAAGGCTATTTTGTGTTAGGGCGACTGGGTTCGATCTCCCGGAGAGGTGTTGCGGAGTGGCACGCCTTGCGGCCGTGCTCTTGGCTTGCCCCCCCGACGGGGCGCGGCCGGTTACGGCGATCTTGGCGAGCCCGCGGGCGCGGCATCGGCCGGTGTGGGATTGGCAGGCTCCTTCACCGCGTCGGCCAGGCTGGCGGCGAGCAGGCGCGCGACGCAGGCGTAGCCGAGATCGTTCATGTGCAACCGGTCGCGGGCAAAGACGTCCGCCGGCTGCATGCCGCCCTGCTGAAACCAGTAGCGCATCGCCTCGTAACGACGGAACACCGCAACCTTCATGTCGCCGGCAGTCGCCTTGATCACGGCCATGATCTTCTCATGCGCCGGAAGCCGGACAACCCGTGGTGAAAGCTGCAAGTCCATCAGCACGATGTCGACCTTGCCGGCCTTGAGCCGGCGGACGCCCTCGCGGACGGACCGCTCGAACGCTTCCGGACTGACGCCCTTCAAGGCGGCGTTGCTGCCGAGCTGCCAGATGACGAGGTTGGGCTTCAACTCCAGCACGTCCTTCTGGAAGCGCGCCAGCATCTGAGTTGCGGTTTCGCCGCCGACGCCCTTATTGACGACGGTGATGTCGCGGTTCGGGAAGCGACGGCGCAGTTCCTCGGCGAGGCGGGAGGGGTAGTTCATGCTGCGGTCGCTGGCGCCGGCGCCCGCCGTCGAGGACGAGCCGATGGCGACGATCTTGAGCCGGCCGCCACGGCGGAGCGCCTCCGCCGTATACGGCAGCGGCACCCGGAAACCGGCGATATCCTTCGGCGCGTCACAAACGTCCGGCGGCCTTAAGACAAAATAAGCGGCCACGACAACGGCGCAGCCGCGGGCGGCCAGCCCCCAACCCGCCAAATGCCTCATAATTTGCCCCCGCAGGCGCGCCGTCCAGCGTGACCGCGACGGTCCCTCGGCGCCGCCCGAACTCCTTCAACGGCAAATTGCCATAAATCCCCGGTTTCGGCTATGCTGTCGGTGTCGGCCGCGATGCGCGGCCGGTTTGGAGTCTCTTCCGAAAATGTTGACGGGAAGTGCAGGGGAGGGCGGGTCCGTGCGGGACCTTCGGCTCGATTTCTTTCGTGGACTGGCACTGTTCTCGATCTTCATCGATCACATTCCCAACAACGTCTGCCGCTATTTCACGATCCAGGCGATCGGCATCTCGGACGCCGCCGAGGTGTTCATCCTGATCTCCGGCTACGCGGCCGGGATGGTTTACGGCGGCATCTATCAGCGCGCTAGTTTCGTCGCCGCGACGGCGCGCGCGCTGCAACGCGTGTGGCAGATCTATGTCGCGCACATCTTCCTGTTCATGCTGTTCATGGCGACCGTCGCCAAGGCGACCAGCGGCCTCAACACCCAGCTCTTCGCGGAGGAGTTCCGGGCCGCCGATTTTCTGACCGCGCCCGACCTGACCATCATCCGCGCGCTGACGTTGCAGTTCCAGCCGATGTTCATGGACATCCTGCCGCTCTACATCGTGCTGCTCTGCATGCTGCCGGTCGCGCTGCTCGGGTTCCGGCATGCGCCCTGGGTCGCTTTCGTCGTGATCGGCGGTCTTTGGCTCGCGGCGCAACTCGACCCACGGGTCGCGCTCAAGGCCTATCCCGGTGTCAACCACGTCTGGTTCTTCAATCCATTCGCCTGGCAGGCATTGTTCCTGTTCGGTGCCTACTTCGGCGCCAGGGGCGCGATTCCGCAAGGCCGCCCGCCCGAGGATCAACGCTGGATATTTCCGCTCGCGGCTTTGGTGGCCTTCGTCTGCTTCGCGCTCAAGATCGAATGGACCGTCAGCAATCATTTCGAGATCATGACGCCGCTGTTCCTGAAGCAAATCGGCCCCTATCTGAGCAAGACCGACATGTCGCCCGTCCGCTACGTCAACGTCGTCGCGCTCGCGGTGGTCGTCGCCTGCGTGATGGCGCCGCAGTCGAAGTGGTTCAAGCTGCGGGTCGCGTGGCCGTTTCTGGTGTGCGGCCGCCACTCGCTGGAAATCTTCTGCCTGGGAATTCTGCTTTCCGTGCTCGCCCATTTTGGCCTGACCGAGTTCCTGGGCAACGCGCCGTTGATGGTCGCCGTCTCGATCGGCGGCATCGTCTTGATGGTCGGCGTCGCGGCCTTGATCGATTGGGTCGGCGCCGTCGGATCGAAACGGGCGGCGCCAGGGGCGAGCGCAATTCCTGCCAGTGGGGGACGCGAATGAACGAACGCCGGAATTGGTTTCTGATCGCGGCCGTTGCGGCCGCGGCGCTTGCGCTCGGCAACCGCGGTTGGGCGGCGGAGTGCGACGTCCCGCCGGATGCCTTCGCCGACCAGCCTGCGGCGGTGGCGACGCGCGCCTTGCTGACCGGCGGCAAGGCCGTGGCAATCGTCACCGTCGGCAGTTCGTCGACCGTGGGCGCCGCGGCCGGCGGCGCCGAATTCGCCTGGCCGGCGAGGCTGGCGTCGGAACTCAGAATACGCCATCCCGGCGCCGAGATCACGGTGCACAATCGCGCGGTTCGCCGCAGCACCGCGCAAGCAGTGCTCGGGCGCTTCGAGAAGGACGTGCTTGCGCTCAAGCCGGCGCTGGTGATCTGGGAGACCGGCACCGGCGACGCGGTCGCCGGCGTCGATCTCGACGTTTTTCGCGATACCCTGCAAGCCGGTATCGACAAGCTGTCGGCCACCCACGTCGAGGTCGTGTTCATGGATCCGCAGTTCTCGCAGCGGACCGAGATGATCGTCAATTTCGCACGCTATGCGGAGGTGCTCGAAGGCGTCGCCGGCGCCAACGCGGTTGGCGTGTTTCCGCGCCGCGAATTGATGCGGGCCTGGGCCGAGGACAGGGTTTTCGATTACGACGTCAAGAACGCGGAAAAGCGCCAGCAACTGGCGCGCCGGCTGTACGATTGCATCGGAAAGGCGGTCGCCGACTTCATCGACCGCGATCTCAAGCCGCAGCCCAATCCGTAATCCGGCAAAGGTAGCGAAAGCGCCGGACGGTTAGAACATATAGCCGTAGCGGATGCCGACCGACTCCAGCCCCTCGTTGAGGACTACGTCGGGGCGGCCGTTGGCGGTGCCGTCTGGGGTGTTGCGCTCGCAGAGGCTGGCGTTCGAGCTGTGGTCGAGATGCAGCATGACAGAGTGGCGCTTGGCGAAGCGGTAGCCGGCGTTGATCGATTCGCGGAACAAGAAGCGGCAGCCGAGCGACTTTTCCTTCTGTCCGTCCTTGTCGCCGTAGAGGCGCCCGTCGTGGACCATGCCGCCGAGGCTGAAACCGGCGAACCAGCCGCCCCAGAACGACCATTCCCAGGTCAGCCCGGTGTAAATCTGGCTGGTGTGGCCGCCGGTGCTGAAACTGCCGCCGATGTGCGGGCGCGGCGACCAGATGTAGGAGAAAATTTTGGGTGAGGCGAACAGCAGTTCGCCGTTGATGTCGAGCCCGCCCTCCTCGTTGGATGAGAACGGACCGGTGTCGTGGGCGAAGACGCCGCCGCGGATTTCCGAGAAGATGTCCTTCCACACCCAGCCCGACGAGGCATATGCCGTTTCGGTGGCGGCGGGTTGTTGAGACGAGGGTTGCGCCCGGACGGCACCACCCGACGGGCGCTGTGCAGCCGGCTGCACGACCGGGGTCGGCGCCACTGACGGCGGCACCGGCCGGAAGTTGCTGGCGAAGGGGTGCGGCGCACTCAGCATGCTGTCCATGTTGTAGAGGCCGCCCCAGGACTGTGCGCCGGCGCCTTGCGGCCAGGCGAACGCGGCCAGCGCGACCACGACCATCACGCCGTAGCGGGCGCGCGAGGCCAGACATGGTTGTCCGAATGCCGGCATTCGTCCCGTTTCCTGGATCCCCGTCAATTCATTGAGGCACAGTAAACGGGAACTTCTTGGCCGGCGCAGGGCCTTGTTAAAAAAGCCTATTCGGCGGCGAGGCGAACGCCGGCGCCTTTCAGCACCATGGTCCGGTTGAGCAGCTTGACGCAGGCGTAGACCGCCGCCGTCGCCGGCGCCGGGGTTTCGGTCAGCTTGCAAATCTCCAGGACCGCGCCGACCAGCGCCTCGATCTCCAGCGAACGGCCGGTTTCCAAGTCCTGCAGCATCGAGGTCTTGTGTGCGCCGACGCTCTCGGCGCCGGCGATGCGCTTCTCGATGGTATGGCGGAATTCGACGCCGAGCTTTTCCGCCGCCGCCTGCGCTTCCGCCATCATGGTGGCGGCGAGCGCCCGGGTCTCGGGGAAGCGGCAAATGTCCTCGAGCGTGGCGTGCGTGAGTGCGCTGATCGGGTTGAACGACAGGTTGCCCCAGGCCTTGAGCCAAATTTCCGAGCGGATATCGTTGAGCACGCGCGAACGGAAGCCGGCCTCCACGAGAAGATCGTGCAGCAGTTGCGTCCGCTCGGTCGGCTCGCCGGAAAGTTCGCCGACCGGAAAACGGTCGCCCTCGACGTGGTGGATGACGCCGGGCGCGCTGACGGCGGCGGCCGGGCCGTCGGCTCGGGCTTCGCCGCAATCCG
>JAYNJY010000252.1:0-4542 GCA_038110665.1 Rhodospirillaceae bacterium
GCGCCGTCGGTCGCGCCATCGCGCCGGCGGGTGCGTCGACCGGCAGCGGCGAGGCGGTCGAGCGCCGCGATGGCGGCCCCGCCTTCGGCGGCCGTGACGTGATGGGTGCGGTCAACGCGGTCAACGACGAGATCGCGCCGGCCTTGAAGGGCATGGACGTGCGCGACCAGGCCGCGCTCGATCAGCGCATGATCGAACTCGATGGCACCGAGAACCGCTCGCGCCTCGGCGCCAACGGCATCATCGCCACCTCCATGGCGGTGCTGCACGCGGCGGCGGCTGCCGAGAAACTGCCGCTCTGGCAATACCTCGGCACGTTCTTGGGCGCGAGCAAGGCCGACACCCTGCCGTTGCCGGAAATCCAGATCTTCGGCGGCGGCGCGCACGCGGCCAGGCGCGTCGACGTACAGGATTTCATGGTCATGGCGGTCGGCGCCAAGAGCTACGCCCAGGCGCTGGAATGGACCGCCGAGGTCTATCGCCACGCTGGGCTGATCATGGAGGAAAGCGGCCGGCTTCAGGGCGTCGCCGACGAAGGCGGCTTCTGGCCCGCCTTCGACAACAACGAGGAAGCGCTGGAGGCACTGTTGCGTGCCATCGAGCGCGCCGGCCTGACGCCGGGCCAGGATGTCGCCATCTCGCTCGACATCGCGTCATCGGAGTTCGGCAAGGGCGGCAAGTACAAACTCGCCCGCGACGGCCGCAGCCTGTCGAGCGACGCGCTCAGCGGCATGCTGGTCGACTGGGTCGAGCGCTATCCAATCGTCTCGATCGAGGACCCCTTGGCCGAGGACGACCCGGAAGGCCTGGAGCGTTTCACCTGGGCCGTCAGCAAGCGCGTCCAGGTTGTTGGTGACGATTTCCTCGTCACCAATGCGGCGCGCGTCCGTGCCGCGGCCAAGCGCAAGGCCTGTAATGCGGTGCTGATCAAACCGAACCAGGCCGGCACCATCACCGAGACCCAGGCGGCGCTGGAGGCGGCGCGCAAGGTCGGCTACGGCGCCATCGTCTCCGCGCGCTCCGGCGAGACCGAAGACGCCACCATCGTGCATCTCGGCGTCGGTTGGGGCATGCATCAGCTCAAGGTCGGCTCGTTCAGCCGCTCGGAACGCATGGTCAAGTGGAACGAAGGGCTCCGCATCGCCGAAAGCATTCATGCCGGCGACGACCGCCTGCCCGCCGACGGCAACCTGCCGCCGAAGAAGGTCTTTCCCTGGGGTCGCTAGGCTCGGTTCAAGAGAACACGCCAAGCCCGCGCAGGATCAACGCCGAGCCGAGCGCGAGTAGGCCGGTCCAGACCGTGCGCCGGAACACCACCTCCGACATCCGCTTGCGCGCCCAGAAGCCGACAGTGATGCCGATGGCGGTCGGGATCAGGGCGTAGGTGGAAAGCTCGAGCTGCGGGAAGTGCAGCCGCCCCTCGACGATCAGCCGCGCATAGAGCGCGAACGAACCGCACGACGCGACCAGCGCCAACTGGGTTACGAACAGGTCCTTGTCGAGCCGGAGTGCGGCGAAATAGACGATGGTCGGCGCGAACATGCCGGTCGCCCCGCTGCAAACGCCGAGCAGGAACCCGCCGATCGGGTGGACGTAGCCGGCCCGCCCGCGCAGCGACCTGATTTCGCGCACGAACATCTGACCGAGCGTCGTTCCGACCACGACGCAGCCGAGCACCAGCGCCAGGATGCGGGGCTCGACCGTGGTCAATAGCCCGACACCCAACCACACCCCGATCATCAATGTCACCAGGAACGGCCAAAACCGCCGGATCGCCTCGCGGTAGTGGCCGGCCTGCCAAACTTGCCAGACGTTCGAGAGCGCCACCGGCACCACGAACAGCGACGCCGCCAGCGCCGGTTCGATGACCATCACCATTATCGGCATGCCGACGGCGGGAATGCCGGCACCGAGCGCGCCCTTGACCGTGGAACCCAACAGGAAGGCGAGCGCGATGATGGCCAGCGTCGAGACCGGCAGTTCGAGCGGATTCAACTGGGTCTACTCATGCAGGCGCGCCTCGCCGCGGATGCGGGTGACGAACACGTCGATCAGGCGGCGAACGACCATGTCCGACTGGGCTAGGCGGCTGAGCCGTGCCTCGATGTTCTCGCGGGTGATGATAGCCAGTTGCGCGTCGGCGGCGACACGTGCGGTAGCCATTCGCGGCTGGTTGTCGATGAGTGCCATTTCGCCGAAGATATCACCGCGCCCGAGGCGCGCCAATACGTGCTCGGTGTTGCCGACCTTGCGCACGATCTCGACCTCGCCCTCCTTGATCAGGTAGGCCTGATCGCCGGGCTCGCCCTCCTCGAACAGCACCTGGCCTTGCGTGGCATTCTCTTGATCGGGTGTCATGGCGATGATCCTTCGCGTCTCTTCGTCAAGTTTGTAGGCGGCCTCGGCGGCCTTCACGGCGTCGCCGGCCCGAGCGGCGGACTTGCCCCCGCCCTTCTCGCTGACCGATTGCAGCGCGTCGCCGATGCCCTTGCGCCAGGACTCGGACAGTCCGTCGGCGGCGAGCCGGCGCTTCAACGCCTCCACGGTCTCGTACAGCGCTTCGTGGCTCGAACCCGGCGGCAGGAACGACTTGATCGACGTCATCTGGCTGACGTTGCGGCCGACGAAGCCGAACAACACGGTCTGGTTGTCCTGGCCGATCGACGACACCGCGAGGTCGAGCAGGAAGCCCAGACGCACGGCGCGGTGCGGCAGCAGATCGAGCACCCGGGAAATCGCCTCGGCGAAAGCCAGGTCCTCGTCGGCGCCGAGCACCAAGCGCGCCCAGCGTACCACCACCTAGGCCACAGCCGGGCCGCCGGAAAGCCCCGCCAGTTCGACCAGTTCACGCACCAGGGTGACGAAGACGTCGCGGTCGCGCGCCGCGCCCTCGCGGGTCAACGCGCGGATGCCACCCAGTTCCCGCGCCACGCGGCCGTAGAGGGCGGCGCGGCTTTTCGGCAGGTCGAAACCGGAAAACAGCGCGTTGACGGCTTCGATGCACGAAATCGGGTGCTTCGGCGGCGGGCATCGTCCGGCGGCGAGCCGGACCATGGTCTGATTGGTGCCGGCGAGGTCGGGTTGGCCGCCGAGCAGTTCCTTGACCGCCTGGGCACTGTCGAGAAGCTCGGCCAGCGTTTCGTCGAGATGGCCGAGCGCCGCCTCGGACGGCGCCTTGTCGCGCTGGCCAAGTTTAGTCACCAGCTCAATCTTGGCACTCCATTCGCCGCCCTTGGCGAGATAGCGTGCCAGTGCGGACAGCATCGCCCGCGCACGCTTGCTCTTCGACATCGAGGTGTTGATCTGACCGAGCGCCGCATCGAGGCCCCCATCGACAAGCAGCGTGGCGAGGAAATCTACCTGGTCGATGTCGCGGGACACCGCCTTGATCTCGGCGAAGGCGGCATAGATGCGGTCGGCGCGCTCCACCGGCTTGGCGCCGGTACGTTTGGCATGCAGCCCGGCGACGCAGCTCACCGCCTACGGGAACAGGCGGTCGTCGCGCTCGAACAGCATCAGGCGCGTCGCGTCGAAGGCCAGCTCGAGCACCGAAACGGCTTCGTCGTCGAGGTAGGCGCGCAGCAGCCGGCTCGCCGTCAGCCGCGCGTCGAAGCCGTAATAGTCGTCGAGGGTCTCGCAGACCGCAGCCTCCTGGATCGGCACGATCTGGATGGTCTTGCCGGGGACCTTGTGGAGCAACTGCTCGAACACCGTCTCCGTGCCGGCGCGTTCGCTCTCGGCGATGACCCTGACGCCGATGAAATTGCCGCTGCCGAGCAACTCGTCCGCCTGCTTCAGCGCCGGCGAGCGACCGTGATGGATATCGGCCGCGAACCAACGCTCGCCATCGAAGGTCTGCACCTCGAACGTCTTTCCGGCCAGGTTCTCAGCCAAAACGCTTCCCTCAGCGAATGGTTTGTTGCTTTGTCTCGTTTTTACCAAATTCGGGAAACCCGACAACAACATGATGGAATCCGAGCGCAATCGAACCGTCGTCGGCTTGTCGTCGACGGACACGCACTTGTGACAGGGTGGAACATCCCCCGCGCGAGCGCTTTTGTGGCATAATCGTAGATCGAGATTTGCGGGGAGGAAGCCATGAAAATCTGTGTCATCGGCGCTGGGGCCATTGGCGGCCTCATGGGCGCCAAGCTGGCTTTGGCCGGCAACGAGGTCAGCGTGGCCGATCAGGGCGCGCACCTCGAAGCGATCCGCAAGAACGGGCTCAAGCTGATCTGGGAGGACGGCTCCGAGCACGTTGCCAAGGTGGCGGCCGCCACCGACGACGTGACCACGCTCGGCAAGCAGGACCTCATCATCCTGGCCTTGAAGGCGCATTACCTCGAACAGGTGGCGCGCCAGCTCGACGCCGTGGTAGGCCCGGAGACGATGATCGTCACCGTCCAGAACGGCATCCCGTGGTGGTATTTCCACAAGCTCAAGGGACCGTACGAGGGCAAGCGGCTGGATTCCCTCGACCCGGACGGCACGCTCGGCAAATACGTCGACTCGGACAAAATCATTGGTTGCGTCGTCTATCCG
>JAYNJY010000253.1:0-4521 GCA_038110665.1 Rhodospirillaceae bacterium
GCCGACAACGCCGCCCAGATCCGGTTGATCAAGGGCAGCCACATCGTCGTGCCGCGCATCGAAGGCGCCGACGACGCCTACATCTTGCAGAACGACGACCGTCGCGTCGTCTTCGTGCTGCCATACGAAAACGACTTCTCGCTGATCGGTACGACCGATACGCCGTTCGCCGGGGATCCGTCGAGCGTGGCGCTCGATCTCGGCGAACGCGACTACCTGCTCGACGTGGTCGGCCGCTTCTTCAAGGTCCGGCTCGACGCTGACGACATCGTCTGGTCCTATGCCGGCGTCCGGCCGCTCTACGACAGTCGCGAGGACAATCCGTCCGCCGTCACCCGCGACTACCGCCTGCAATTCTCAAACGGCGCCGGCGGCCCGCCCTTGCTGTCGATCTACGGCGGCAAGATCACCACCTACCGGCGCCTCGCCGAGGAAGCCATGGACAAGCTCCGGCCCGCCTTCCTGGGACTCGCGGGCGCCTGGACGGCCGGCGCCAAACTTCCCGGCGGCGAACTCATGGGCGGCAGCTTCGAGACCCAGGTCGAGGCGCTCGGCGCCGAATACCCCGAACTCGGCGCCGGCTATCTGCGCGCCCTCGCCCGCCGCCACGGCGCCCTTGCCGGCAACCTGCTCGGCGACGCCCGCACCACGGCCGACCTCGGCCGCGATGTCGGCGGCGGTCTTTACGAGCGCGAAGTCGCCTATCTCAAGGCGCACGAATGGGCGCGCCGGCCGGACGACGTGCTGTGGCGCCGCTCCAAGATCGGCCTGCATCTCGGGACCGAGGCGCGGGCACGCGCCCAGGAAACGCTGGCGGAGATGCTATGAACGCGATCCGTCCGATCAAGGAGTGGTCCTCGGCCGACCGGCGCCGGCTCAAGGGCGTGTTCGTCGACATCGACGACACCCTGACCGACGGCGGACGCATCGCCGCCAACGTGTTTCGCGCCATGGAATACCTGCGCCGCAAGGGTTTCATCCTGGTGCCGATCACCGGCCGCCCGGCCGGCTGGTGCGACATGATCGCGCGGACCTGGCCGGTCGACGGCGTGGTCGGCGAGAACGGCGCCTTCTACTTCCGTTACGACGACGCGACGCGTAGAATGCTCAGGGTCTACGCAGACCCGCCGAAGACTCGCCAGGCCAACCGCGAGCGCCTGCAGGCGATCCGCGCCGAGGTGCTTTCGTCGGTGCCCGGCGTTGCCGTCGCCGTCGACCAGGCCTACCGCGAGGCAGACCTCGCCATCGACTTCGCCGAGGATGTCGCCGGCGTCGGCGACGACGCCATCGACCGGATCGTCGCCATCTTCGAGAAGCACGGCGCCACGGCGAAGGTCTCGTCGATCCATGTCAACGGCTGGTTCGGCAGCTACGACAAGCTGACCATGACCAAGCGGTTCATGCGCGAATGCTACGGCGTCGACCTCGACGCCGACACGGCGGCCTACGTGTTCGTCGGCGATTCACCCAATGACGCTCCCATGTTCGGCTATTTCCCGAACGCCGTCGGCGTCGCCAACCTGTCGGAAATGCAGGACCGCTGCGCGGCGCTGCCGGCCTGGATCACGGCACAGGCGCGCGGCGACGGTTTCGTCGAACTGGCCCAAGTGCTGCTCGAGGACCGCTGAGGTCAGATGATGGCGTGGCGGACTTTCGCCGAAACCCATTCCGAGACGATCACGGTCCCCAGGATCACCAGCAGGATTAGCGACACCTGGGTCCAGGCAACGGTGTTGATCGAGGCGTTGAGCTGAAGCCCGATGCCGCCGGCGCCGACAAGGCCGAGCACGGTCGACTCGCGGATGTTGATGTCCCAGCGGAACACCGAGATACCGGCGAATGCCGGCAGAATCTGCGGCACGATGCCGTAATGCAGGACTTGCGGGCCGGTGCCGCCGGTGGCGGTCACCGCCTCGACCTGGCCAACGTCGATCTCCTCGATCGCCTCATAGAGCAGCTTCGCGCAGAAGCCGATCGAGCGGAAACCGATGGCGAGCACGCCCGCGAGCACGCCCGGGCCGATGATGGTGACCAGCATCAGGGCCCACAGCAGCGAATTGATGGAACGCGACGACACGATGATGAACAGCGCGACGGGGCGGATGAAGACCTTTGACGGCGTCGTGTTGCGAGCCGCCAAAAACGCGATCGGAAACGCCAAGACGACCGCCATGAGGGTGCCGAGCGTCGCAATATTGATGGTGTCCCATATCGCCACCCACAGGTGGTCCATATAACTCCACGCCGGCGGCACCATGCGCGCGCCCATGTCGGAAGCCTGCCTGGGGGCGTCGTAGACGAACTCCCAGATGGTCTTGTCGGAAACCAGGGACCAACAATAGGCAAACACCATCAGGCAGAACAATTGCACCGCCCAGATGGTGAACTGGGCGCGACGGTCACGCCGCTGCCAGACCTTGGTACCCGCTTGTTCGGAAACCGGCATGTTACTGCACCCACTTCCTGATGAAGCTCGACGAGTATTCGACGCCCATGACGATGCCGATGATGATCAGCAGGATGGCCGCCGCCGAGTCGAACTCATATCGGTCGAACGACGTCAGCAGCGTGGCGCCGATACCCCCGCCGCCGACGATACCGACGACGGCGGACTCACGGAAATTGATGTCGAGACGATACATGCCAAGGCCGATCATGCGCGGCATGACTTGTGGCTGCACCGCGTAGCTAAGCCACTGGAACCAGCCGGCACCGGTCGCCTTGACCGCCTCAGCCTGACTTGGATCCATGTCCTCGATGTCCTCGGCCAGAAGCTTGCCGTAGAAACCGATGGTGCCGATCGAGAGCGCGATGAACCCGGCGAACGGACCGAAGCCGAAAAGCTTGACGGCGAACAGGGCGATGATGATCTCGGGAAAAGTTCGCGAGATCGCCAGGATCGCGCGGGACAACAGGTAGACCGGCCTTGGCGACAAGTTACGCGCCGCTCCTAACCCGACCGGAATCGAGATGGCGATACCGGCGACTGTGGAGATGATCGTGATCCACAGGCTTTCCAGAATGCCGTCGAAGATATCGCCAGCGCGCGATACGAAATCCGGCGGAAAGAACGAGGCGATGAACCGCGCGCCGCGCGGAAAACCGTCGGCGACCCGGGACCAGTTGATCTCCATAGTGCCGAAGGCCAAAGCCAGGTATATGCCGCCGCCGACGACCAGCCCCCAGCGCAGCAGCGGGCTCCTGATGAACGGCGGCTTCTTCCAAGTGCGGCCGGCGCCGGAAGCGGAGGCGGTCATGCTGACGCGCCTTCCTCTTCGTCATCGTCGACCTTGGAGATCGTCGCTTCCCAATCCTCCTCGCCGTAGATCTGGGTCAGCACGTCGGGGGTCAGGCCATCGGGCGGTCCGTCGTAGACGATCTCACCCAGTTGCAAGCCGACGATGCGCTCCGCGAACATCTGCGCCAGCAGCACGTCATGGATATTGATGATGGCGGAGAGCTTGCGCTCGGCGCATAGCTCGCGGATCAGGCGCATTATCTGACGCGATGTCTTGGGATCGAGGCTCGCGGTCGGCTCGTCGACCAACAGCAGTTCAGGGTTCTGGATCAAGGCGCGGCAGATGCCGACGCGCTGGCGCTGGCCGCCGGAAAGCTCGTCGGCGCGCTTGTCGACCATGTGGTCGAGGCCGACGCGGTGCAGCAGGCGGAATGCCTCGTCGATGTCGGACTGCGGAAACTTGCGGAAATAGCTGCGCCAGAACGGCACGTAACCGAGGCGGCCGGAAAGCACGTTCTCCATCACCGTCAGGCGCTCGACCAGCGCGTATTCCTGGAAGATCATGCCCATGCGCCGGCGCGCCTTGCGCAACCGCGACTGGTTGAGCGTGGCCAGTTCGAGATCGTTGAGGTGCACCGTGCCCGAAGTCGGCTCGACCAGGCGGTTGACGCAACGGATCAGCGTCGACTTGCCGGCGCCCGAGGGGCCGATCAGAGCCATGACCTGGCCATCCGGCACCTCGAGCGTGATGCCTTTGAGGGCGCGGTCGCCGGTCCTGTACTGTTTGACCAAGTTCGTCAGACGCAGCATCGCCCCCCCCGAGAGTCAAATTTAAGCATAGCCCGCCCTTGAAGGCCGGACATCATAACAGCGATGTCCGGCCTCCAGGGAGGAGAAATGCTTTTGGCTTATTTGCAGGCGTACTTCACGCCGTTTGCAGCGTCGATCTTGCGGATGATGTCCCAATCCTTCTTGTGCGTGATCGGGATGAACTTGTCTTCCTTCTTGAACTCCTTCTTCAGGGCCGAACCCTTCCACGGGAAGGTGAAGAAGGCTTCCTTGATCTTGGCGGCCAGCGCCGGATCGAGGTTGTGCGCATGTCCGTAGCCGGTGGTCGGGAATGTCTGCGACTTGTAGATGGAGCGGATCTTCTTCGCGTCGACGACCTTGCGGTCGATCATGCGCTTCATCACCGAGTTAGCGACCGCAGCGGCCTCGTAGTCCTTGTTGGCGACGCCGAGCACCGAGTTGTCGTGCTTGCCGGAGAACGCGGTCTTGAAGTC
>JAYNJY010000254.1:0-4498 GCA_038110665.1 Rhodospirillaceae bacterium
CGCGCTCGCGGCCCGCGACCTGCTCGGGCGCCATCTCAAGAAGCATAAGATGATCTGAGCCGTTCGGCTTGGAAGGTTGCAACGAAGGGCGGTCCCATGGGGCCGCCCTTCTGTTTTTGCCGGCCGGGTCAGCCGCCGCGTTCGCGCGCCTGCAATTCGCGCCACAGCACTTTGCCGGAAGTCGAACGCGGCAGGTCGTCGGTGAACTGATAAAGCCTGGGCACCTTGTAGGCGGCCATGCGGTGGCGGCACCAGTCCTCGATGGCGTCGGCGTCCGGCGTGTGGCCGGGCTTGGCCACGATCACCGCCTTCACCGTCTCGCCGCGCTTCGCGTCCGGCGCGGCGATGATGCAGACTTCCTTGATCGCGGGGTGGCCCTGCATCATCGCTTCGACCTCGGCCGGCCAGACCTTGTAGCCCGACGCGTTGATCATGCGCTTGAGGCGGTCGACGAAAAAGAAATAGCCGTCGTAGTCGTAATAGCCGAGATCGCCGGTGCGGAAGAAGCGCTTGCCGTCGATCTCGATGAAGGCATCGCGCGTCGCTTCCGGCTGGCGCCAGTATTCGGTGAACAGTTGCGGCGCGGCGATGACGATCTCGCCAGTCTGTTCGGGGCCGAGTTCGGCGAGCGTTTCCGGGTCGACGATGCGACTGTCGACATCGAAGATGGGGATGCCGAGGCACTGCGGCTTCGGCGCCTCGTTGGGGTTGATGTGGCTCGCCGCCATGGTCTCGGTCAGGCCGTAGCCCTCGACGTAATCGAGCCCGGTCAGGTCCTTGATCGTGAGTGCCAGCACCTCCGGCATCTGCGCGCCGCCGCCGCCGATGGCGACCAGCGACGAGAGATCGAAGGTTCCCAACCCAGGATCGGAAAAGAAGTCGATGGCGGTCGCGGTGATGAAACGCCAGTGGGTGACCCGGTGTCGGCGGATCAGTTCGGCCGCCACGGCGCGGTCCCAGCGCGTCATGATGACCATGGTCGCGGCGGCGAAGATGGTCGTGTTCATGGCGTTCTGCATGGCGGTGACGTGGAAGAACGGTAGGCTGACCAGGGTCACCGAACAGGGTGGGTAGGTGTACCAGTTGGCGTAGGCGAAGACCGTGGCGCCAGCCGAGCGGTGCGTGTGCAGGCAGCCCTTGGGCCGGCCGGTGGTGCCGGAACTGTAGGGCAGCACCGACCAGTCGTCGGCGCGGGCTTCGGCCGGACGCGGCGCGAGGTTCTTGGCGAGCGCATCCATCCAGGCGACGGCGCCGGTTGCGACGGGTGCGCGCGCCGGCGCCGCGACGACGTCGGGGAGCTTGAGGTCAGTCGGCCCCTGGAGTGCGTCCGAGTAGGCGGCGACGACGGCGTGCCGGAGCGCGCCGGTGGCCAGGATCGGTTCGAACAGTGCTTCCAGTTCCTGGCCGATGACGGCGACGCGGGCCTCGGTGTCGGCAACGACGTGTTCGAGTTCGTCCGCGCGCATCATCGGATTGACCGGCACGACGACGGCGTCGGCGCGCAGCACGGCATAGAAGGCGACGACGAACTGCGGCGCGTTCTGCATGTCGAGGATGACGCGATCACCCTTGGCGACGCCGAGCGCGGACTGCAGGTAGCCGGCGAGCGCATCGACGTCGCGCTTGAGGTCCGCATAGGTGATGGCGCTGCCGTAGTAATGGATGGCGACCTGGCCCGGCGTGCGCCGGGCGGCGATTTCGAGGTTCTCGACCAGGGTGGTTTCCGGGCGGGTCAGGGTGAACGGCCGGCCTTTCGGCCAGACCTTGAAGTGACGCCGCTCGAAATCGATTTCGGACACGGGACCTCCCCTCCCCGCCGAAACCCGGTCAGTGCCGGGTTTCCATGGTCAGCACCACCTTGCCAGTGGACTTCCGGCTTTTCAGCATGGCCATGGCCTTGGCGGCATCGGCGAGGTCGAAAGTGTGCGAGACGTGCGGCTTCAATTTGCCCTGCTCGTACCAGTCCATCAGCGTGGCGAAGGAGGATTGCACCAGGTCGGGCTGCAGCTTGCGGTGTGCGCCCCAATAATAGCCGATCAAGGTGATGTTCTTGACCAGCAGGATGTTGGCCGGCGCCTGCGGCACCTTGCCGCTGGCGAAGCCGACGATCAGGATGCGGCCCAACTGCGCGGTGGCGCGGAGCGAGGCGTCGAAGGCGCTGCCGCCGACGGGATCGTAGACCGCGTCGGCGCCGCGTCCGTCGGTCATCTGCTTGACCCGCTCGCGGATGTCTTCGGACTGGTAGTCGATCAGGTGGTCGGCGCCGTACTGCTCGGCGACGGCGAGCTTATCGGCGCCGCCGGCGGTGGCGATCACGGTAGCGCCCAAAAGCTTGCCGATCTCGACGGCGGTGAGGCCGACGCCGCCGGCCGCACCATGCACTAAGAGCGTCTCGCCCGGTTGCAGGTTGAGCTTGTGGACAAGGCCGATGTGCGAGGTGCCGTAGACGATGGGGAAGCCGGCGGCGATGGTGAAGTCCATGCTGTCGGGGATGCGAACGACATCCTTGGCCGGCGCCACCACCTCGGTGGCGTAGCCGCCGTAATGGACCATGGCCATGACCCGGTCACCCGGCTTGAAGGCGCTGACGCCGGGCGCGCATTCGATGACCTCGCCGGCGACCTCGAGGCCGGGGCTGAACGGAAACGGCGGCCGCACCTGATAGTCGCCCTTGACCATCAAGGTGTCGGCGAAATTGACGCCGGCGGCCTTGACCGCGATACGCACGCCGCCTTCGGCCATTTCCGGCGCCGGCGCGTCCTCGGCCTGCATGGTCTCGGCTTCGCCCCAGTCGTGGCAGAGAAATGCGCGCATGGTTTCGGCTCCCGTTCGCTTGCCCCAGTAACTTGTCCCGGCAACTTGATTGTCCGGTGGTTTTGCCCGACCCTGTGGCGCCCTGCAAGACCATAGCACGGGCTCGGAACAAGGGAGCGGACCGCATGCGCGGCTATTTCGGTATCGGCGTCGAACGCATCTCCAAGACCATGAACGTCGGCAACCTGTTCCGCTCGGCGCATGCCTTCGGTGCCAGCTTCGTGTTCACCGTCGCCGCCATCTACGAACGCGACGAGGGCGCCAAGTCGGACACCTCCGACGCCATGGGCCAGTTGCCGTTCTTCAGTTTCCCCGCCGCCGCCTCGCTGGTGCTGCCGGAAGACTGCCGGCTGGTCGGCGTCGAGCTGATGGATTCGTCGGTCGAACTGCCGAGCTTCCGCCATCCCGGCCAGGCCGCCTACGTGCTCGGTCCCGAGCGCGGCGAACTGTCGCCGGAGCTTGCGGCGCGCTGCGACTGGTTGGTCAAGATCCCGACCCGATTCTGCGTCAACGTCGGCATCGCTGGCGCCATCGTCATGTACGACCGGCTGGTCTCCACCGGCCGCTTCGCCGACCGCCCGGTGCGGCCTGGCGCGCCGACCGAGGGACTGGCCGAGCACGTGCACGGCGGCCCGTTCTCGCGCAAGGCCAAGCTGATGGAAAGCTACCGGACCGAACCACCCGAGACCTACAACGACTGACGGTTCAGTCGCGTCAAATCACACGATCATTCGTCCCAGCCCGCCGCCATGCAGACCTCGCCCGCCGTTCGCCCGGCGGCGTTGACGATGGCCGGCCGGGCGATCGCCGCGATCTCGGCGCGCGCCCTGTCGTCGATCACGCCCAGGCGGTCCAACAATGCGGCAATGGCGACATCGGAGGCGCGTCCGGCGCCGTCCTCGACCTTGAGCGCGACGCCAAGCCCGAGTTCCGGCACGATGGCGATATGCACGCCCTCGGCGCCGGTCTTGGTGGCGAAGCGGCCGCGCCCGGCGGTCATGAAGCGGGTATCGAAGCCGCCGGTGCCGCGCACCATTTCCGGATGCGACGTCATGGCGGCGACGATGCGCCGGGCGGCGTCGGCTTGCGCCTTGTCGAGCGTCTCGGGCGCGGCCATGCGGGCCATGGCGCGGGCCAATGCCGTGGTCGACATGCCGAGCACCGGGATGCCGCAGCCGTCGATGCCGCGCTCGGAACTCGATATGTCCTCGCCGCCGAGCTCGCCGAGCAGCCTCGCCAGGCGCTGCTGCACCGGATGGCCGGCGCCGATGTAGCCGGCGGTCCGTTCCTTGAGGTGCTTGGCCGTGGTCAGGAAGCCGGTGTGCTTGCCAGAGCAGTTGTTGTGCAGCGCCGTGCAGGTCTTGCCGGCACGCACGAGATCGTCATGGGCCGCTTCGTCGACGCCGCAGCCGATGCGCCCGAGCCATTTCGCCACCGTCTCCGTGTGCATGGGTTGGCCAATGTGCGACGCACAGGCGAGCGCGATTTCGCGTGGGGCGAGGCCGTAGGCGTCGGCGGCGCCCGACGCCACCAGCGGGATCGCCTGCAGTGGCTTGATCGAGGAACGCGGGTAGACGCGGCGTTCGACGTCGCCCCAGGAATCGACGATTTCGCCTTCCCTGTCGACGATCGCGGCGGCGACGGCATGGCGGCTTTCGACCATGTCGCCGCGTGTGACTTCGAC
>JAYNJY010000255.1:0-4478 GCA_038110665.1 Rhodospirillaceae bacterium
GCAGGAAGTCGGCCATCTGTTCGGCGACCTGCTCGGCGACCTTCTCCTGCGCTTCCGTGGTCGAGGCGCCCAAGTGCGGCGTCGCCACCAGGTTGGGGTGGCCGAACAGCGGATTATCCTTGGCCGGCTCCTCGGCGAAGACGTCGAGCGCGGCACCCGCGACCTTGCCGGAATCGAGCGCAACCTTCAGGTCGGCCTCGACGATCAGGCCGCCGCGCGCGCAATTGACGATGCGCACGCCCGATTTCATCTTGGCGAACGCATCGGCGTCGACGATGCCGCGCGTGGCGTCGGTGAGCGGTGTATGGAGAGAAATGAAGTCGGCGCGCTTAAAGAGATCATCGAGCTCGACCTTCTCGACGCCGAGCTCGGTGGCGCGTTCCGGTGACAGGTAGGGGTCGTAAGCCGCGACCTTCATCTTCAGTCCTTGCGCCCGGTCGGCGACCACGGCGCCGATGTTGCCGCAGCCGATGATGCCGAGCGTCTTGCCCATGAGCTCGACGCCCATGAACTTCGACTTCTCCCACTTGCCAGCCTGGGTCGAGGCGTCGGCGGCCGGGATCTGGCGGGCCAGGGCGAGCATCAGCGAGATCGCGTGTTCCGCCGTGGTGATCGAGTTGCCGAACGGAGTGTTCATCACCACGACGCCCTTTTCCGTCGCCGCCTCGCTGTCGATGTTGTCGACGCCGATGCCGGCGCGGCCGACCACCTTGAGGCTGTCGGCGGCGTCGAATACGTCCTTCGTCACCTTGGTCGCTGAACGCACGGCGAGGCCGTCGTACTGGCCGATGCAGGCGATCAGTTCTTCAGGGCTCATGCCCGGCTTGACGTCGACCTCGATGCCGCGCGCCTTGAACACTTCCGTCGCAAGCGGGCTCATCTTGTCGGAGATCAGGACCTTGACCATGTTCCGTCCTCCCCTCAGGCCGCGGCCAACTGGCCGTGGGTCTGGGCCAAGGCCCATTCCAGCCACGGGAACAGCGCCTCCAGATCGGCGGTCTCGATGGTCGCGCCGGCCCAGATGCGAAGGCCCGGAGGCGCATCGCGGTAGGCGCCGGCGTCGAGCGCGACCCCCTCGGCCTCGAGCAGCGAAGCGAGCTTCTTCGCCGCCTCCGCCTGGGCATTCTTGTCGAGGGCCGCGAACCACGGCGCGGTGATGACCAGACAGACGGAGGTCGGCGAACGGAACTTCTCCTCGCGCGCCAGGAATGCGAAATCGTCCGTAGCCGCGACCCACTTGGAAATGGCCGCCATGTTGGCATCGGTGCGCGCCATCAACCCCTTTAGCCCGCCGATGGTTTCGGCCCACTTGAGGCCGTCGAGCGCGTCCTCGACGCAGAGCATGGAGGGCGTGTTGATGGTCGCGCCCTCGAAGATGTCGGCGATCAGCTTGCCGCCCTTGGTCATGCGGAAGATCTTCGGCATCGGCCATGCCGGCGTGTAGCTCTCGAGCCGCTCGACGGCACGCGGGCTCAGCACCAGCATGCCGTGCGCCGCCTCGCCGCCCATCACCTTCTGCCAGGACCAGGTGGTGACGTCGAGCTTGTCCCACGCGAGATCCATGGCGAAGGCCGCCGAAGTCGCGTCGCAGATGGTGAGGCCGGCGCGGTCGGCGGCGATCCATTCGCCGTCGGGCACGCGCACGCCGGAGGTCGTGCCGTTCCAGGTGAACACCACGTCGCGCGAGAAGTCGACCGAGGCAAGGTTGGGCAGATCGCCGTAGCCGGCCTCGATGGCGCGCACGTCCGTGAGCTTCAACTGCTTGGTCACGTCGGTGATCCAGCCCTTGCCGAAGCTTTCCGAGGCGAGCATGTCGACGCCGCGCTGGCCGAGCAGCGACCACAGCGCCATCTCGACGGCGCCGGTGTCGGAGGCCGGCACGATGCCAATCTTGTAGTCCGCCGGAATGCCGAGGATGGCGCGGGTGCGCTCGATCACGTCCTTGAGTTTGGTCTTGCCGACCGTGGCACGGTGCGAGCGGCCGAGCGCGGCATCGCTCAGGCCTTCCAGCGTCCAGCCGGGACGCTTGGCACAGGGACCGGATGAGAATCGGGGGTTTGCCGGACGGATGTCCGGCTTCTGGAAGTTCGTCATAATTTACTCCTTCTCTTCCAAGAAGGTCGCGACGCGTTGGGACGTCGTGGCCCACGGCGCTTATAAGCCCGGCCACCAGTGGCGTCAAATTACATCTGCGTGACGCCGCCGCGACGACGAAATCGTTGAAATCGGTCCGGCGAGGACGGCGAATGGCGCATGGCCAGCCACGATGAGCTGCCCTCGCCTGTCGGACAGTCGCAGCCGCCGCGTCGGGTGCTCGTCGTCGCCGACGCGGAGTTCATCGGCGCCCGGCTGCGGCAGATCATCGCCGAGGACCCGGTGCTGCAACTGGCCGGCGAGGTCGCCGACGGCGTCAGCGCGGTCAGCTTCCTGCGCCGCAACCCGGTCGACGGCGTCGTTCTCGACATCAGCCACTCCGAGGCGCAGGTCAAGGTGACGCTGACGCGCATGTTCCGGGTCGATCCCGATCTCAAGGTGGTGATGGTCGGCAGCCTGAGCTTCGCCAACGTCAAGACCTCGATGATGGGACTGATGGAAGGCGCGGCCGAGTTCGTGCCCACGCCGTCGCCCCATACCGGCACCACGGAGGCGCAATTCACCGCGCGCATACGCGGCGTTCTCGCCGCATTCGGCCCATCCACCCGCCAACCCGGCCCGCCGCAGCCGTCAATCAAAGGCGAAGTCGACGCCAAACCGGTGCCGGAGATCGTCGCCATCGGGTCTTCGACCGGCGGCCCGCAGGCGCTGTTCACGGTGCTCGCCATGCTCGCCGCCGGGCTGCGCGTGCCCATCGTCATCACCCAGCACATGCCGACCAAGTTCACCGCTATCCTCGCCCAGCACATCGACCGCCACAGCGGCCTGCGCTGCAACGAGGGCCAGCACGGCGAAAAGCTGGAGCCGGGCCGCGCCTACGTCGCGCCGAGCGATCATCGCATGACCGTAGTCGCGGCGCCGGGCGGGCCGGAAATCCGCCTCGACCAGGAACCGCCGCGCAACTATTGCCGACCGTCCGTCGACCCGATGCTGGAAAGCCTGGCTAAGGTCTACGGTGCCGGCCTGCTGGCGGTGATCCTGACCGGCATGGGCAAGGACGGGCTCGAAGGCGGCCGTGCCGTCGTTGCCGCCGGCGGCACGGTCATCGCCCAGGACGTGGAGACCAGCGTGGTCTGGGGCATGCCCGGCGCGGTGGCAACGGCGGGGTTGTGTTCGGCGGTACTGCCGCTCGACGAAATCGCGCCCTATGTCGCGGCCAGGCTCAGGGCCGACTGGTAGCCAACGGCACAGTTGGCGCCGCACGGTTCAATATTGCTTTCGCGGCTTCCGTCGCTGATGGTTGCGCATGGCGAACGACCCTGGGACCGCGCCCGACCGCGACCTGTTCGATCCGTTCCTCGCCCGCGCCGGCCTGCTGGCGGCGGGCGAGACCGCGCGCTACGAGGCGCTCGCGGGCGGTGTCTCGTCCGATATCTGGCGGGTCGACATCGGCGCCAGGCGCTACTGCATCAAGCGCGCGCTCGCCAAGCTCAAGGTCAAAGATGACTGGTTCGCGCCGATTTCGCGCAACGCCACCGAGGTCGCTTGGCTCGAGACGGCGGCCGCCATCGCGCCGGGCGCGGCACCGGAGGTGCTCGCCCACGATCCCGACGCCGGCATGTTCGCCATGGCCTTCGTCCCGCTGGAGACCGCGAAGCCGTGGAAGGAAGTGCTGCGTCAGGGCATCGCCGACCCGGCCTTCGCCGCCCGCGTCGGCGCCGTGCTCGCCTGGCTGCATGGGCGTAGCGCCGCCATGCCGGACCTCGCCGAACGCTTCGCCACCGACCAGGCGTTTCATGCCATCCGGTTGGAGCCCTACCTGGAAGCGACGGCGCGCCGCCACCCCGAACACGCAGAGCGCCTGGCCGAACTGGTGGCGGTCACGGCCGCGACCCGCATTGCCCTGGTGCACGGCGACGTCAGCCCGAAGAACATCCTGGTCGGGCCGGACGGGCCGATCTTCCTTGACGCCGAATGCGCCTGGTGGGGCGACCCGGCTTTCGACCTGGCGTTCTGCCTCAATCATTTCCTGCTCAAGTGCCTGTGGGTGCCGCCGTCCCGCGCCGGCTATCTCGCCTGCTTCCGCGCCATGACAGATTCCTACGCCGAAAACCTGGAGGCCGACTGGGCCGCGCCGGTGCTCGTCCGCGCCGCGGGACTGCTGCCCGGCTTGTTTCTCGCCCGCATCGACGGTAAATCCCCGGTCGAGTATCTCACCCGCGATGCCGATAAGGACTTGGTCCGTGCCGCCGCGGGCGCGATGCTGAAGACGCCGCCCTCCGATCTCGAAGGCGTGGCGGCAACATGGGAACGAACGCTCGGAGACGCCGCGTGAGTAAGAACACCATCAAATCCATCCATGCCCGCCGGGTCTGGGACTCGCG
>JAYNJY010000256.1:0-2994 GCA_038110665.1 Rhodospirillaceae bacterium
CAAATGCCCAACCATCTGTCTCGATCTTCGAGAACGACGCGCATCGAACGCGCCACATGCGGCCAAAAGCCGTTGGCCGTGGCGGAAATTTCGGCATTCCCCGACAGTTCGTTGAGAGCTGTGTGAAAGGCGATGTCGGCTGCCACGACAGCGCTCACATCGCCCCGGTTCGTAGCTGCTGTGCCTTCCCGTACCAAATCCAAAAGCCGCGATTTTCCATCAAGCCCTTTTGCGGCCGCCAGACGCGCGGCAAGCCGGTCCAAAGCGCCTCGCACCTGATACAGCGCGAGCAGCTTATCGACATCGATCGGTGCGACCATTTGTCCTTTGCGGCCGCGATCCACGATCAATCCTTCCTGTTTCAGCAGAACCAAGGCGTGGCTGATTGGCTGACGGCTGACCCCAAGGGTAGACGCGAGGTCTTCTTGTGCCAGTGGGGCACAAGGCGGCAGATCGCCGGACATAATGGCGTTTCGAATGGCATCGTGGGTCTGCGCAACCAAGTCGGGCTTGGTTTCAATCCGGAGCATTGACATCGAGCAGCGCCTTATTTATTGAATTCCGAATTCAGAATGTAATGTAACGGGCCTTCGTCTTTCTGTCAATATGCGAGGCCCAACGGAGTTTAGAGCCTTGAACTCGATCCTAAGCGTTGTCCTGCCAGTCTTCGGACTGATCCTGACTGGTTTTATCGCGGGCTGGACCAACTTGCTCGGCAAGGCCAGTAGCGAGGCGTTGAACGGTTTCGTGTTCTATTTTTCACTTCCGGTACTGCTGTTCCTCGCGATGGCGAAGATCGATACGGCGACTGTTTTGACCTTTCCCTACAGTGCGGCCCCTCTAGGCGCGCAAGTGGTAACGCTCGCGGTCGGAAGTTTCGCTGCCAAAAACCTGTTTCGCGTATCCCTTGCGGAGGCCGCCACTCATGGCACCGTCGGGATATACGGGAACGTCGGTTACATGGGGATTCCGCTGGTCCTTACCGCGTTCGGAGAGGCCGCCTTGCCGCCCGCGATCATCGCAACGATCATCAATGCCGCATTGAATATCGCGGTGCTCACGGCGGTCATCGAGAGCCAGCGCCAGAACGACGGAGATGGCTTCGGCGTTGCCAACGTCATAACTTCGGTGATCAAGAGCCCGATCCTCGTGGCCCCGGTGCTAGGATTTTTCTGGGCCCTGCTCGGATTGCCAGTTCCAGCGCCCTTGCAGACTTACGGCTCGATTCTCGGCGCTGCCGCAGGCCCATGCGCGCTCTTCTCTATCGGCCTGTCGTTGGTCGGCTTGCCGATAAGTGAAGGGCGATCTGAAATCGCCTCGATGGTCTTTCTTAAACTGCTGGTTCATCCGATCGCAACTTGGTGCTTCGCGGTTTGGTTGCTCTCAAATCAGCCAGAAATCTTCACGATCTGCGTCCTCATGGCCGCTTTGCCAACGGGCGCGAATCTCTACGTGTTGGCGCAGAAGTACCGGATCTATGTGGTCCGGACGTCGTCGGGAATCCTCGCATCGACAATCCTTAGCTTGGGCACACTTTCGGCGTTGTTCTACTGGTTCGTCGGCGTCTAATCCGCACTGCCGGGGCACGAAGTGTCGGTCCGTTTCGGGTCATCAGCCGCCGACTAAGCGATGAAGATGAAACGTCCGAAGTTCGATCAATAGAGGACAATGCGCCACCGTTTCCAAACCGTGACACGGCTATCCGGTTTTGTTCGGTTTCAAGAGGTTTTGTTCGGCGTGGCGTGACGACAGCACCCGAACAAGTTCTTGAAATCTAATGAGAGTTATTCCCGATTTGCCCTTTCGGAGGGCAACGCTCTATCCAGCTGAGCTGCGGGTGCCTAGGCCAAGTATACGGGTCCGTTGGGACGCACGGAACATACATTTCGCCTGCGCGCGGCGCAAGAACTGGATATGCCGCCCGCGCCATGCCGCCGACGGCGCAAGGCGCGCATTTCGCCAACAAATACGACCAATGCCATCCCCCTTATATGAGTATAGTTGTGATCAATGGCGAAATGTAGTATGACTTTGGTCTCGCTTCGCTGTGTTGCGCCAAAAAGCGGAGGAAACCAACGCCATGTTGAAGGTTCTCAAGAGTGACGCGATCGATGCGCGGTCCGCCGCCGGCGGGCGCGGCCTCGAAGCCAACACTATCCACCAGATGGTCGATGCCATGCCGGTCGCGGTGATGGTCGCCGACATCGTCGATTTCAAGATCGTCTACATGAACAAGCTGAGCGTCGACACGCTGCGCTCGATCGAGCACCTGCTGCCGGTCAAGGCGGACGCCATGGTCGGGCAGTGCATCGACGTCTTTCACAAGAACCCGTCGCACCACCGGCGCATGCTTGCCGACCCCAAGAACCTGCCGCACCAGGCGATCATCGAGGTCTGCGGCGAGAAGCTCGACCTGTTGGTTGCCGCGGTCTATGACGCGTCCGGCAAGTACATCGCCGCCATGGTCACCTGGAGCGTGGTCACCGACAAGCTGTGCATAGAGGAGAAATCGCTCCGCCAGGCGCAGATGATCGACCAGATGCCGATCAATGTGATGTTCCTGGAACCCGAGAACTTCACCATCACCTAAATGAACAAGACCAGCCTGGAGACCCTGCAACCGCTGGCCGACCTGCTGCCGTTGGCGCCGGAGAAGATCGTCGGCCAGTGCGTCGACATCTTCCACAAGAACCTGCCGTTCAACTCGCGGATCAAGCTCGGCGAGCACACCCTCAATCTCCGCGTCAACGCGGTGATGAACCAGGAGGGCGGCTATATGGGCGCCATGCTGTCGTGGTCGGTGATCACCGGCCAGGTCAAGCTGGCCGACGACTTCGAGCGCAACATCAAGGGCATCGTCCACGCGGTCTCGTCGGCGTCGACGGAAATGCAGGCCTCGGCGGAAGCCCTGGCGGCGACGGCCGACAGCGCCAGCAACCAGGCCAATACGGTCGCGGCGGCGTCCAAACAGTTGACCAGTTCGATCCGCGAAAT
>JAYNJY010000256.1:3004-4477 GCA_038110665.1 Rhodospirillaceae bacterium
CGAACATCGCCTCGCAGGCCGTCGAGGGCGCGCAACAATCGTCGACCCGCATCCAGAGCCTGGCGCAGGCGGCGGACACCATCGGCAAGGTCGTCGACCTGATCAACGACATTGCCAGCCAGATCAACCTGCTCGCGCTCAACGCCACCATCGAGGCGGCGCGCGCCGGCGAGGCCGGCAAAGGCTTCGCGGTCGTCGCTTCCGAGGTGAAGAGCCTGGCCAACCAGACCTCCAAGGCGACCCAGGAAATTTCCGGCCAGATCGCAACGCGCGAAGCGGTGACGTCGATCACGGATATCTCCAAGGTCATCAACGAGATGAGCGAAATCGCCATGACCATCTCGAGCGCGGTCGAGGAGCAGGGCGCGGCGACGCAGGAAGTCACGACCAACATCACCGGCGTCACCTCGGCGGCGGGCGAGACCAGCCAATCGGCTGGGCAGGTGCTCGATGCCGCCGGCGAGCTGTCACGCCAGTCGGAAAAGCTCGGTCAGGAGTCCGACACCTTCCTGGCGGAAATGCGGAAACTGTAAGGACGCGCCAATCCCGTTGCGTCGGGCGGCGCGCCCTGCGATAAAGTTGGCCGTAGACCCCGCCAACATTTCGCCGCGCGCCGCTCGAACGTCCGCATGCCAACCGCATCGCCCGCACGCCCCTCCGTCGCGACCGTCGTCGCCGCCTTCCTGCTGAGCGCGGCGGCGGCCGTCGCCGCCTGGTGGGGGCTCGGCCGGCCGGTCGAAATCGTCGACGTGACGGGCGGGCGGCTCGAGTGCCTTTCCTACACCGTCACCTATCCCGGCGCCTCGCCGCTCGACGCCGATTTCGCGGCGCCGCCCGGCATGCTCGACGCCGACATGCGGGCGCTGAAGCCGCTGACCGACTGCATCCGCACCTATTCCGCGCTCGGCAGCCAGGGCGATGCGGTCACCGCCGCCGCCAAGGCGGGCATCAAGGTCATGCTCGGCATCTGGGTCAGCGCCGACGACAAGGCGACGGCGAAGGAAATCGCCCGAGCCATCGAGCTGGTCAAGGCGTATCCGGACGCGATCAGGTTGCTGGTGATCGGCAACGAAGTGTTGCTCCGGCGCGAGATGACGCCGGAAAAGCTGGCCGGCATCTTCCGCACGGTGAAGGCGCAGGTGCCGCATCCGATCACCTACGCCGACATCTACGAGTTCTGGCGCCGCAACGCCGGCCTCGCGCGCGAGGTCGACGTCGTTACCGTCCACGTGCTGCCCTATTGGGACGATCCAGAACCCGTCTCCATCGACGAGGTGCAGGCGCACGTGAAAGGCATCGTCACGCGCGCGCGCGCGACGTTCCCGGGCAAGGCCATGCAGATCGGCGAGATCGGCTGGCCGAGCGCCGGGCGCACCCGCGGCATGGCCAGGCCTTCGCTGGTCAACGAGGCGCGCTTCCTGCGCGAGTTCGCCCGCAACGCGACCGATGTTGGGTTGCCCTACAACATCATCG
>JAYNJY010000257.1:0-4437 GCA_038110665.1 Rhodospirillaceae bacterium
CCTTCCAACTCCAAAATCACTTCCTGGCAGTCGGAGGCGTCGATGATCTTGAGAATCTCCGCGACTTCCTTGTAACTCAATGCCACCCGTCTTTCCTCCCTGGGTCAGCCGCCCGACGTGAACGTCATGGCGAAACGTTCCGCCACCTCGCGCATTTTCGGCACGTAGGTGAGGGCCGTCTCCAGCGTCATGCGCGCTTCCGGCGCCGAGATGGCGATGCCGCCGAGGCAATCTCCGTCGGGCAGCACCACCGGCACGGAGACGCAAACCACGCCGTCCATGAATTCCTGGTTGTCGACGCCGACCTTGGTCTGGCGAATCTCGGCCAGCGCCTTGCGCAGGTGCATCGGGTTGGTCAGCGTGCGCGAGGTGTAGCGGGTCAGCGACACGGTATTGGTCACCGCGAGCAACTCGGTCTCGGAAAGCCGGCTCAGCATCAGCTTGCCGATCGCCGTGCAGTGGGCCGGCACCTGGCTGCCGGCGTCGAACCGCAGCCCGAGCGGCCACTTCGACTCGACGCGGTCGAGATAGGTCACCTGGGCGCCCGACAGGATGCCGTAGTTGCAGGTCTCGCCGACATGGCGGGCGAGTTCCTCAAGCAGCGAATGGCGGATGCCGCGCGGCGCCGCCGCCGTCACCGTGCGGTGCGCCAGTTCGACCATCTTGAAGCCGGCGATGAAGCCGTGGCCGCTCGGATCGCGCTCGAGAAAGCCCATGTCGATGAGCATGTTGACGATACGGTGCGCGCTCGGCTTGGTGATGCCGGTGGCGCGGATGATCTCCGACATGGTGGTCGGCCCGGCGTCGGCGGTAACGAATTCGAGCACGGTGAATGCCTTGCCGGTGGCGCCGAGTTCGCGCAACTCCTCGATGCGGTCGCGCCATTGGCGTGATGCGCCGGCGATTTCCGCCCGTTGCTTCGATTTGTGTGCGTTCGAATTCATTGTGACCTTGACGCTTTTGCTTCTCCTAAGCACTATGCATGGATCAATATACGAAATCAATCGTCTTGCATAATGAGACGCCAGGAGGAAAACGGATACCTTGGCGAAGGCTCGGACCAAACCGCAACTGTCACGCATTCTCGTCGCCAATCGCGGCGAAATCGCGCTGCGCGCGGTGCGGTCATGCAAGATTTTAGGGTTGGAATGCGTATCCGTCCACTCGGACGCCGACCGCGGCCAGCCGCACGTCTGGCTCGCCGACAAGAGTGTATGCGTCGGCCCGGCGCCGAGCGCCAAGAGCTACCTTTGCCAGGACGCGCTGTTGCACGTCGCCCAGGCGACCGGCTGCGACGGTGTCTATCCGGGATACGGGTTCCTTTCGGAGAACGCCGGCTTCGCCGAGGCTTGCGAGAAGGAAGGCATCCGCTTCATCGGTCCGGCGCCGGCGACGATCCGCGACATGGGCGACAAGGCCAAGGCGCGCGAGGTCGCGGAGCGTTTCGGCGTGCCGGTGGTGCCGGGATCGGCGGCCGCGTTCACCGACGCGGCGAAGGCGGAAGCGGCGAGCCATGCCGTCGGCTTTCCGCTGCTGCTGAAGGCCCGCGCCGGCGGCGGCGGGCGCGGCATGCGCGTGGTCGAGGCACCGGCTGCATTCGCCGACGCCTTCCGCCGCGCCAGCGTCGAGGCGGAGAGCGCCTTCGGTGACGGCGCGCTCTACATGGAACGGTTCTTCACCCGCGTCCGCCACATCGAGGTGCAGGTGTTCGGCGACGGCAACGGCGGCGCGCTGGCCTTGGGCGAGCGCGACTGCTCGGTGCAGCGCCGCCACCAGAAACTGATCGAGGAGGCGCCGTCGCCGGCGGTCGACGCCAAAACTCGCAAGCAGCTGATCGACGCCGCCGCCCGGCTCACCAAGGGCATCAAGTACGCCGGCGCCGGCACCATCGAGTTCATTCTCGATCCGGACACCGCCGAGTTCTACTTCATCGAGATGAACACCCGCATCCAGGTCGAGCATCCGGTGACCGAGGCGCTCGTCGGCCTCGATCTGGTGGCGCTGCAGTTCCGCGTCGCCGCCGGCGAGAAGCTGCCCAGGCTCGATGCCAAAAAGGCGCCCGGCGGCCATGCCATCGAGTTCCGCATCAACGCCGAGCACTGGACCAGCGGCTTCACGCCGTCGCCGGGCCGGCTGATGCGCTGGCGCCCGTCGACCGGGCCGGGCCTGCGCTTCGACAGTGCCGCCTACGAGGGCTACTGGGTGCCGCCCTACTACGATTCGATGATCGGCAAGCTGATCGTGCATGGGAGAGACCGCGACCACGCGCTGGCGCGCGCGCGCGACGCACTCGACCGCTTCGAGGTCAATGGCATCGCCACCACCATCGGCTTCCACCGGCGGCTGATCGACCACCCGGATTTCCTGGCGGGCCGGGTCCACACCCGCTGGGTCGACGACATCGGCATGAAGGAGTTGGCGTGATGGCGAGGAAAGTCCGCTTCATCGACGTGACCATCCGCGACGGCCATCAGTGCCTGTGGGCGACGCGCATGACCACCGGAATGATGAAGGAGATCGCGCCCAGGCTCGACCGTGCCGGCTTCGAGGCGATCGATCTGGTCGGCGGCGCCGTGTTCGACGTCTGCGTGCGTTTCCTGCGCGAGGACCCGTGGGAGCGCATGCGCATCCTCAATAAATGGGTGACCGAGACGCCGCTGATCATCCACACCCGCGGCCAGAGCCTGTTCACCTTCGAGTTCTTCGCCGACGACATCGTCGAGCTCGCCGCCGAGCGCTTCGCCGCCAACGGCATGCGCTACCACACGCCCTACGACGCGCTCAACGACATGCGTAACCTAGTGATCCCGATCAAGGCGGCGAAGAAGCACGGCCTGCACGTGGTGCCGGGCATCGTCTACACGCTGAGCCCGGTGCACACCGACGAATACTACGCCAACAAGGCGAAGGAACTGGTCGCCATCGGCGTCGACGGCGTGTTCCTGAAGGACGCGAGCGGGCTGTTGCGGCCCGAGCGCATCGCCACGCTGGTGCCGGCGATCAAGAGGGCGATCGGCGACCTGCCGTTGCAGATCCACACGCACTGCCTTTCCGGCCTCGCGCCCTACGTGGTGCTGCGCGCCGTCGAATGCGGCGTCGAGGTCGTGCACACCGCGACCTCGCCGTTGGCCAACGGCGCCTCGCATCCGCCGACGGAACTGGTGGCGCGTAACGTCCGGCGCATGGGCTACGACGTCGATCTCGACCTCGCCCCGATCGAGGAGGCGGCGGAGCTGATCCGCTACATCGCCGAGCGCGAGGGCAAGCCGATCGGCACGCCCAACGAATACGACGAGTTCCACTACCACCATCAGGTCGCCGGCGGCATGATCTCGAACCTCAAGGTGCAGCTCGCCACCGTCGGCCTGGAGGAGCGCATCGAGGAAATCCTGGAGGAGGCCGGCCACGTGCGCGCCGACCTGGGCTATCCCATCGTGGTCAGCCCGTTCGCCCAGTACATCGTCACGCAGGCGGTGCTCAACGTCATGGCCATGGACCAGGGCAAGGAACGCTTTTCGGCGGTGCCCGACGAGGTCCGGCTCTACGTCCAGGGCGGCTACGGCGAGATCGCGGGCACGATCGACCCCAACCTCTACGACCGCATCACCAAGGGCGCGAAGCCGATCACCGAGCGTCCCGGCGCGCTGGTCGAACCGGCGATCAAGCGCCTGAAGAAAACACGCGGACCTTTTGCCGGCGACGACGACCTGCTGCTCGCCGCCTTCTACGACGACAACCAGTACTCGGCGCTCAAGGCGACCGAGCCGATAAACACCGACTATCCGCTGTTGGAGACGCCGTTGCTGACGCTGGTGAAGGAGATTTCCCAGCGCAAATCGATCCGGAGCTTCCAGTTCAGCCAGACCGCAACCAGTTGAAGCCCGAAGGAACCACGCCATGACCACGCCCTGCATCATCACCTGCGCCATCACCGGTGCGCTGCCGACCAAGGCCGACAATCCGGCGGTGCCGGTGACGCCGGCGGAGCAGATCGAATCGACGCACGAGGCCTTCGAGGCCGGCGCTTCCCTGGTGCATATCCACGTCCGTAACGAGGACCAGACGCCGAGTTCGGACCCGGACAAGTACGCCGCCGTGCAGGAAGGCGTGAGAAAGCACTGTCCCGGCATGATCGTGCAGTTCTCGACCGGCGGGCGCGGCCGCGATCAGAAACAGCGTGGCGCCATGCTGCACCACCGCCCGGACATGGCGTCGCTGGCGACGGGCTCGGTCAACTTCCCGCGCGGCATTTACGAAAACCCGCCCGACTTCGTCGATGGTCTGGCGACCACCATGCTCGAATACGGCATCAAGCCGGAAATCGAGATCTTCGACGTCGCCATGCTCTACAACGCCGCCAACCTGGTGAAGCGCGGGCTGTTGAAGGCGCCGGTGCACGTGCAGTTCGTGCTCGGCATTCCGAACGCGCTGCCGGCC
>JAYNJY010000258.1:0-333 GCA_038110665.1 Rhodospirillaceae bacterium
GCTCTGGGACCTGCGCGAATTCAAGGAACTCGGCAGCTACCAGGATCACGAACATCAGGTCTATGCCGTCCGTTTCGTACCCGGCGACAAGAGCTTCGTTTCCGCCGGGCGCGACGGCATCATCGTACACCGCGCCATCGGCGGCGAGGTGGTTCGCGCCATCAAGGCGCACGACAAGATCATCTGGTCGCTCGCGGTGTCGCCGGACGGCCGTTTCGTCGTTTCGTCGTCGTCCGACGACACGGCGCGGGTCTGGCACCTGGCAACCGGCGATCGTATCGGCATCGCCGCCGAGGCCGATGACATCCTCGTCGCGCCCGGCGCCAAGATGGC
>JAYNJY010000258.1:346-4408 GCA_038110665.1 Rhodospirillaceae bacterium
GAGCCGAAGCCGTGGCTGACCAGCGACCACCCCGGCGCCAAGCTGTTCGGCAAGTGCGCGCGCTGCCATTCGCTGAGCGCCGGGGGCATCCGCCGCTCCGGCCCGCACCTGGCGGGGCTGTTCGGGCGCAAGGTCGGCTCGGTGCCGGGCTACAACTATTCCAGCGCGCTCAAGCGAGGCGACTTCCAGTGGAATGACAAGACCCTGTTCGAGTTGTTCGACAAAGGGCCCGACAAGTACCTGCCGGGCACCAAGATGCCGGTGCAGCGCGTTCCCGACCCGCGTCAGTTGACGCAACTCATCGAATACCTGCACCAGGTCACAGCCAAAGGCTCGGGCGAGTAGACCCGGCTTCGAGGGAGATTCCGATGACGACGCTGCTCTATTCGCATCCCGCCTGCATTGAACACGACCCCGGTCCGATGCACCCCGAATGCCCCGATCGCCTGCGCTCCGTGCTTGCCGGCCTGGAGGAGGAGCGCTTCCACTATCTGCACCGCGAGGAGGCGCCGAAGGTCGACGTCGCCGAGATCGAGAAGGCGCACAAACCCTATTACGTCGAGAAGATCATCGAGGCGGGGCCGAAGGAAGGCCGCGTCTACCTCGATCCGGACACCGCCATGTCGCCCGGCTCGATCGAAGCGGCGATGCGCGCCAGCGGCGCCGCCGTCGCCGCCGTCGACGAGGTCGTCGCCGGACGCGCCAAGAACGCATTCTGCGCCGTGCGTCCGCCCGGCCATCATGCCGAGTCGGGCCAAGCCATGGGCTTTTGCCTGTTCAATTCGGCCGCCATCGCCGCCGTGCACGCACGCGCCGCGCACGGCATGGCGCGCGCGGCGGTGGTCGACTTCGACGTCCATCACGGCAATGGCACCCAGCACACCTTCGAACAGGATCCCGACTTGTTCTACGCCTCGAGCCACCAGTGGCCGGCCTATCCGGGCACCGGGCTCACCCAGGAGACCGGCGTCGCCGGCAACGTCTGCAATGCGCCACTATCGCCGGGGGCCGGCTCGGTCGAGTTCCGCCAGGCCTATGAAAAACTGATCCTGCCGGCGCTGCGCGAGTTCAAGCCCGACATCCTGATCATCTCGGCCGGCTTCGACGCGCATGCGCGCGATCCGTTGGCGCAGCTTCGCGTGCAAACGGCGGATTATGGCTGGGTCACCGAGCAACTGCTCGAAGTCGCCCAGGATTGCTGCCAGGGCAGGGTGGTGTCGCTGCTCGAGGGCGGATACGACCTGACGGCGTTGCGCGAGAGCGTGCAGGCGCACGTCACCGCGTTGATGGCGGCCTAGGAGGTCCGGCGGAATTCGGATAGAGTGATTCCAGGTTCCGAGAATTCACCGGGACGGTATGGCATGATTGCTAGGCGTTCCCGATGTACAGGTATGCGGACGATCCCAAGATCGCGACGATTCTTGAGACGAACCGAATATCGATCGAACAGGTCGACATTCCGGCGCTGGTCGAGGTTTATGATCACTGGAACAAGGTGCGCGGCGACAAGTTCGCGCCGTCGCTGAGGGAATTCCGTCTCGACGAATTGCCGCCGGCCGTCATTCCGGGCTTGGCCGTCGTCGACTTCCTGGGGCCGCCGCTCGATTACTTCTACCGCTTTTTCGGTTCGCGGATGGTCGAGATCGCCGGCATGGAACGGACCGGCAAGCGCTACTACGCCGATGCGGTCAAGGGGTACGGTTTCGTCAACGCCGAAATCTTCCCGATCATGATCGAGGAGCGCCGTCCCATCGTGTCCCGCACGAAATGGGTCTCGGTGAAGACCCTGCTCTACTGGACGACCACGGTGCGCCTGCCGATTTGCGCCGACGGCGCCGCCGTCACCGGCGGCGTCACGGTCAACCAGTACCAGTTGGAGAGCGATTGACGGCCTTCAGCGGTTGAACAACTCGGCGAAACGGCGTTCGCCGGTCTTCGAGAAGTTGACCACGCGGGTTGCCGGATCGCGCTTGGCCCAGCCCAACGCCTCAAACCGGGTCAGCAGCGCGCGGCCCAGGCTGCCGGCCAAATGCGAGCGCCGTTCGCTCCAGTCCAGGCACTTGCGGCAGAGTGGCGCCTTGGCGGCGCGCAGGCCGTCGATATAGATGCCGAACTCGCGGGCGAAGGCGTCCCCCTTTTTCGTCAGGACGAGATCGTCGCCATCGGCCGAGATCAGGCGCCGGGCCATCAGCCTGTCGAAAAGCTGCGTGCCCATGTCGCCGGCAAGTTGGTTGTAGCAGACCCGCGCCTTCCTGAGTTGCGCGTCTTTCGGGCCCGTCCGCGTGCGCAGATGGCCGGCGTCGGCGGTTTGGGTTTGCGGTGCCATTCAGCTTCGAGTCCAGCGTCGCGCCACGTACCGATGCCCGGCGCTACCGAGATGAAAAATAATCCTACTGTCAAGATAGGGCCAAGCCACTGCAATCACGAACAAAACCGCCAGGCGGTCGGGCCCGGCCATTCGCCTTGAACTGGACCGCGCGCATGACTACACTCCGCGGCCTTGCAGCCAGCGCCGAAAGGGCCGACGACGACATGGCGGACGACAAAATCCCGGCCGACATCCGCAAGCTGACCTTCGAGGACGCGCTCGCCGAACTTGAGGAGATCGTGCGCGGCCTCGAGACCGGCAGCGGCGACCTCGACGGCGCCATTGAGGCCTATGCCCGCGGCGTCCAGCTCAAGCGCTACTGCGAGGCCCGGCTCAAGGACGCCCAGGCCAAGATCGACAAGATCGTTAAGGCCGCCGGCGGTGAGATCGCGACCGAACCGCTCGATGACGAATAATCCGCCGCCGAATCGCGTTCGCGGCAAGCTCCCCGGAACCGACGAGGAAACAGAAGACGTGGAATTCGACCTGAAAAAGGCCATGGCCGCCAACGCCGAGGCGGTCGAGACGGTGCTCGACAGGCTGCTCAAGTCCGGCGACGGGCCCGAACACCGCGTCATCGACGCCATGCGCTATTCCACGCTCGGCGGCGGCAAGCGCGTGCGGCCGTTCCTGGTGACCGCGTCGGCGGCGCTGTTCGGTGTCGACAAGAACGCGGCGTTGCGCGCCGCTGCGGCGGTCGAGATGGTGCATTGCTATTCGCTGATCCACGACGACCTGCCGGCCATGGACGACGACGACCTGCGGCGCGGCCGGCCGACCTGCCACATCGAATTCGACGAGGCGACCGCCATCCTCGCCGGCGACGCGCTCCTGACCAAGGCGTTCGAGGTGCTGGCCCATGACGACACCCATCAGGACGCGCGCGTGCGCGCCGATCTGGTGCTGGCGCTGGCGAAGGCGTCCGGCCATGCCGGCATGGTCGGCGGCCAGATGCTCGACCTCGTCGCCGAGGACCACGAACTCGACGTGCCCGAGATCACGCGGCTGCAACGCATGAAGACCGGCGAGCTGATCGCCGTCTCCTGCGAGGCCGGGGCGATTCTCGGCAAGGCCTCGGATCACGCCCGTTTGCAGCTCCATGCCTATGCCCACGACATCGGTCTGGCGTTCCAGATCGCCGACGACCTGTTGGACGTGGAAGGCGACGCCGAGGCGGTCGGCAAGGCGACCGGCAAGGACGAGGCGGCGGGAAAAGCCACGTTCGTCTCGCTTTTGGGCGTCGAGCGCGCCCGCGAGCAAGCCGAAATCCTGAGCCGGCAGGCGCAGGAACACCTTAAGCCCTTCGCGGAAAAGGCCGAACCGCTCTGCGCGCTTGCGCATTTTATTGTCAATCGCCGATCATAATTGTTACCTTCGTGTGATTCTGCCGCCGCTTAGGGTTGTAGTGTCCGTTGGGGAAAATGATGTCCGCAGACGTTGAATCGCAGACGCCGCTTCTCGATGCCGTCAAGGACCCGGCCGACATCCGGGACTTTTCGGCCGAGCAACTTCAGCATTTGGCCGATGAGTTGCGCGCCGACACGGTGCGCTCGGTCTCGATCACCGGCGGGCATCTGGGCGCCAGTCTCGGTGTCGTCGAGCTCACGGTGGCGCTGCATCACGTGTTCAAGACGCCGGCCGACCGGCTGATCTGGGACGTCGGCCACCAGTGCTATCCGCACAAGATTCTGACC